>NZ_JBRRBO010000019.1:0-72670 GCF_056756175.1 Stenotrophomonas sp. STEN240
ATGCTCGGCAGAAGCTTTACCAGCAATGCCCAATGCCGAGCATGGCTCGGCACTACAGGTAACGCGCAATGCCGAGCATGGCTCGGCACTACAGGTGACGCATCAATGCCGAGCATGGCTCGGCACTACAGGTGCCGCAAAAAAGGGCCGCGTTGCGGCCCTTTTCATTCCTGCTGCGGCCGGTTACAGCCCGGCGGTGGTGCCGTCGTTGCGCAGCTCGCGGCGCAGCCAATCGTCGAGCATGCGCTTCTCGTAGCGCAGCGGGTCGGTGTTGCTGGGCAGGCTGCTGTTGAGCAGATAGCCGGTATCGGACAGCTTGCGCTCGCCCTGGCTGATGATCTGGCCGTTGGCGTCGGTCAGGGTGAACTGCAGCGAGATTCGCGGCGGGTAGATGTCGCGCATGATGCGCACGTCGTCCAGGCGTGGGCCATGCCACGGCTCGTAGTCACCGGCACGTTTGATGTCGGTGATGGTCACGTCCAGCTTCTGCCCTTCCGGCAGCATTTTGCTGGCCTGCTTGCGCAGGTGTTCGGCCAGGGTTTCCACCCAGTCGCCGCGCTGGGCATCCCAACGGTTGCGGCTGTGGCGCAGTTCGGTGAACTGTGCCGGATCTGTCCATTGCACCTGCACCGGGCCCTCTACGTTCAGCGCACGCGGGGCTTCGGGGTCAGCCACCGTGCGCGATTTGGCGTCGGCGCCGCCAACGGCCAGCAGGCAGGCCAAGGCAAGTCCGGTGATGGTCAGGGTTTTCATGACGTACTCCTGGGGACTTTGATGACTGAAGTGTGCGACTGATAAACAGGGGCTTCAATGCGCCCGAGCCGGTATTCTGCAGTGGATTGCGCGATGGTTCATCATCACGGTCTGTGGATCGGCCCTCGCCCACACTTGTGGCTCACTCCCGCCCCTTCCTGCCGTGCCCCCCTCCCTACAGACAATGCCTGCTCCCAACCTGGAATCCGCCCTGTCAATGATGTCCCTGGACGATGAGGATCTGGAAAACTCCGGTCTTTATCGGGAGGTGTTCAATGCGGTGGGCAGCGGCCTGTGCGTGATCGAGCTGGTGCTGGAAGAGGGTGTCGCGGTGGATTTCATCTACCACAAGGTCAATGCCGGTTTCCAGAAGGTCACCGGCCAGAGCGATGTCGTCGGCCGCCGCGCCAGTGATGTGGTGCCGGCGATGGGCGCGGACTGGTTCGCGGCCTTCGGCCGGGTGCTCAGCGATGGCGGCATCAGCCAGTTCGAGCGCGAGATGTCCGAGCCGGCACGCTGGTATTCGGTTGAGGCGGTGCGCATCGGTGAGCCGGACAAGCACCGGGTGGCGGTGTTTCTTTTTGACATCTCGGCACGCAAGCGTATTGAAACCGAGCTGGCCGAGAGCGAGGCGCGCTTCAGCGCCCTGGCCGACGGCCTGCCGATGCCAGTGTGGGTGGTGGATGACATTGGCCAGCTGCGTTTCGTCAATACCGCGTTTCTTACGTTCTTCGGGCTGCATGCCGATCAGGACCTCGGCCCGGATCCGTGGCGGCGGCTGCTGCATCCGGACGAACAGGCATCGTTCGGATTCCAGTTGCAGGCAGCGTTGAGCGGGCGCACCGAGCTGCACACCAGCACCCGCGTGCGCCGTCACGACGGGCAATGGCGTTGGTTGGAAATGAATGCGGTGCCACGTTTTTCTGCCGATGGGCGCTTCATCGGCCTGGCCGGCAACAGCCCGGATATCACCGAGCGGCGCGAGATTGAAATGGCCCGTGAGGACCTGCTCACCGCCGAACGCGTGGCCCGCAACACCGCCGAGGGCATGGCGCGGATGAAGGATGAATTCCTCGCCACGCTGTCGCACGAGCTGCGTACGCCGTTGACCACGGTGCTGGGTTGGAGCGAGCTGCTGCTGCAGCGCATGGAGCCCGATCACCCGATGCGGCGCGGCATGGAAGTAATCGCCAGCAGTGCGATGACCCAGAAAAACCTGATGTCGGACATGCTCGATCTGAGCAGCATGCTGCTGGGCAAGGTGCAGCTGGAAGTGGAAGTGGTGGATCTGGCCGAGCAGGTGCGCGAAGCAGTGCGCGCGCAGGAGCTGGTTATCGAAGGCAAGGCGCAGACGCTGCAGGTGCTGTTGCCGGAGCTGCCGCAGCCGGTGCTGGGTGATGCCACCCGCCTGCAGCAGATCCTGGGCAATCTGCTGTCCAATGCAATCAAGTTCACTCCGGTGGAAGGGCGGATCGAAATCAGCCTGCTGCATGAAAGCGGCCACCTGGTGGTGCAGATCAAGGACGACGGTGATGGCATCGCAGCGGAATTTCTGGAGCACCTGTTCAGCCGCTTCAGCCAGGCCGACAGCACCACCACCCGTCGCCATGGCGGCTTGGGGCTCGGCCTTGCCATCGTCCAGCAGTTGACCGAGCTGCATGGCGGCACCGTCTCTGCCGTCAGTGCCGGGCCCGGGCAGGGCGCCACGTTCCGCGTGCGGCTGCCGGAGTTCCAGCCGCAGAAGGCGCTGAGCCACCCGCGCCGGCGGGTACAGCGCGGGCGCATCGGCGAACAGGTGCTTGTGCCCCATGCCCTGCAGGGCGTGCGGGTGCTGGCGGTGGAAGACCAGGTCGACATGCTGGGTTACATCCGGCGTCTGCTGGAGGAACAGGGCGCGTCGGTGGTAACCGCCAGCACCGCCGCCGAGGCACTGGAGCTGCTGGACCTGCGCGGGCATACCGCGTTTGACGTATTGATCAGCGATATCGGCATGCCGGGCATGGATGGTTACGGCCTGATCCATACCCTGCGGCAGACCCTGGGCGTCGGCGCTGAAGAGCTGCCGGCGGTGGCGGTGACCGCGCTGGCGCGGGCTGACGACCGCCGCCGCGCGTTCTCCTCCGGCTTCCAGGCGCACGTGGCCAAGCCGTATAGCGTGGCGCAGCTGATTTCGGCCATCCGCGACGCGCGCCTGCCGCGTTGATTTCTTTGCGTGGGTTTCACGCGGAAAAACGGTAATGTGACGGCGTTCACCCATGGACGCTGCCATGCCCTTGTACGCGCCCCATGTTTATTCCGACCCGACGCTGATCGCTTCGCTGGAGGCCTTGCTCGGCCAGTTGCCTGAGCAGGCGCGGGTAATGCTGGTACTCAAGGACGGCAGCCGGGTGGCCGGGACGGTCACCACGCAGCCGGCACTGCAGCATTTTGCCGACCACAACGAGCAGCCCGGGGTGAACGCGACCGTGCGCCTGGAAGACCTGCTGCGGGCCTGCCAGCAGCATGTGATCTGGCTGGACAGCGTGCTGCAGGTACTTCACCTGCCGGCTGCCGAACCCTGATCCAACCCGGTTCGGGCAGGCCATTCAGCTGCGCGCGGCCGGTGGCAGCGGCCGGCCCGGTAGAATGGGCGGCCCTGCTAGACGAATTACCGGCATGCCTGCTCCGCACGACGCTCCGTTGGAAACCCTGTTCCTTCCGTTCACCAAGGCTGGCCTGCGCTGGCCGCAGGGGCCGGTATTGTTCCTGCGCGCGCAGGACGGTTGGCCGCTGCGCGAGCATGCCGACAGTGCCCAGCTGGTCTGCGCGCAGAGCTTCCGCCCGTTTGCCGATGCCCTGCAGCGCAGCGGCTGGGAAGTGCGCGATGAGCAGGCGCTGGAGCAGTCAGACGAGCGCTACGCGCTGGTGCTGGTGCTGCCACCGCGGCAGCGCGACGAAGCCCGTGCGCTGTTTGCGCAGGCGCTGAGCAAGCTGGCCCCGGGCGGCATCATCGTCGCCTGCCAGTCCAACAATGAAGGCGCGCGCTCCGGCGAAGGCGACCTGAAGCAGCTGGCCGGTCTGGGCGGCACGCTGACCAAGAATCACTGCCGCGCCTATTGGTCGGTACCGGCCGAGGGCAAGCATGACGAGGCGCTGCACAAGCGCTGGGCCGCGCTGGATGCGCCGCGCAAGATTGTCGACGGGCGCTTCCTGAGCCGCCCCGGCGTGTTTGCCTGGGACCGCATCGATCCGGCTTCGGCCCTGCTGGTGGAGCAGCTGCCGGCCGATCTGGCTGGCCGTGGCGCCGATCTGGGTGCCGGTTGGGGTTATCTGTCGTCGGAGGTGCTGGCGCGTTGCCCCAAGGTCACCGCGCTGGATCTGTACGAAGCCGAGGCGCGCGCGCTGGCCTTGGCCCGCCACAACCTGGCCGAGACCGGTACCCAGGCGAAGCTGGACTTCCGCTGGCATGACGTCACCACCGGCATTGATGCCCGCTACGATTTCATCGTGTCCAACCCGCCGTTCCACACTCCGGCGCGCGAAGACCGGCCGGACATCGGCCGCCGCTTCATTGCCATGGCCGCGCAGTCGCTGCGTCCGGGCGGGCAGTTGTTCATGGTGGCCAACCGCCACCTGCCGTATGAGCAGATCCTCACCGAGAGCTTCGGCCAGGTGCGTGTGGCTGCCGAGCGCGATGGCTTCAAGGTCATCGTCGGCACCCGGGGCCGTGCATGAAGCTGGTCAAGCACATCGCCAACCTGGGCTACGGTAGCCGCAAGCAGGTGCAGCAGCTGTTCCGCGAAGGCCGCGTCACGGATGCTGCGGGCGAGGTGCTGTATGCCGATGACAAGGTCGAGCACGACAACATCCGCATCGATGACGAGGTGCTGGACCCGCCGCCGGGTCTGATCCTGATGCTGCACAAGCCAGCCGGCTACACCTGTTCCACCAAGGACCATGGCCGCTTGATCTATGAGCTGCTGCCGGATCGCTTCCGCGACCGCGACCCGGTGCTGTCCAGCGTTGGTCGGCTCGATCGCGATACCTCGGGCATGTTGCTGATGACCGATGACGGCCAGCTGCTGCACCGCATCGTGTCGCCCAAGTCGAAGCTGGACAAGGTTTACGAAGCGCAGCTGGCGGAAGATCTAAGCGGCCGCGAAGCGGTGCAGTTCGCCAGTGGCACGCTGTTGCTGGAATCGGACGACAAGCCCTTGTTGCCGGCCGAACTTGAGGTGCTTGGCCCGCGCGCGGCGCGGCTGACCCTGCATGAAGGGCGTTATCACCAGGTGCGGCGCATGTTCGCTGCGGTGGGCAACCACGTGCAGGCACTGCACCGCTCGCGTATTGGCGGCCTGGGTCTGGATGACCTGGGCGAAGGCCAATGGCGGCAGTTGGATGCCGCTGATCTGACCGTACTGTTTGGAGAACAGGCCTGATGGAGTTGCTGGCCCGCCCGCAGGCGGTGGTGTTCGACATGGACGGCCTGATGCTGGACAGCGAGCGCGCGCTGATGGGCTGCCTGGAGCAGGTTGGGCAGGCGCAGGGCCATGTGCTGCCGCGCAGCCTGTTGTTGTCGTTGATTGGTTCCTCCGATGCCACCACCCGGCAGAAGCTTGCCGATGTGCTGGGGCTGAAGCGCACCGATGCGCTGCTGGCCGATTCCTACGCGCGTTATGCCGGCATCGTCGATGCCGGGGTGCCGCTGCGGCCGGGCATCATCGAGTTGCTGGAGTTGTTGCGCGAGCACGACATCCCGCGTGCGGTCGCCACCGCCACGCGTTCACCGCTGGCGCAGCGCAAGCTGGCGGCGGCGGGTCTGCTGCCGTACTTCCAGTTTGTTGCCACCAGCAGCGATGTAGCCCATTCCAAGCCGGCGCCGGACATCTACCTGCATGCCGCGCACGGGCTTGGCATCGCACCGGCGCATTGTCTGGCGTTGGAAGACTCACCCACCGGCGTGCGCGCGGCACTGGCCGCCGGCATGACCACGATCCAGATTCCCGACCTGCTGGAACCGGACGAAGAAGTGCGTGGCTACGGTCACCACATCACCGCCTCGCTGCATGACGTGCGCGAAATGCTGCAGCAATGGTTACCGGTAGGCGCAGCGTAGGCTTCACCTGTAGTGCCGAGCCATGCTCGGCAGAGGCCGTGCCAGCAATGCCAATGTAGTGCCGAGCCATGCTCGGCATGAGGTATTACCAGCAATGCCAATGTAGTGCCGAGCCATGCTCGGCAGAGGCCTTACCAGCAAAGCCAATGTAGTGCCGAGCCATGCTCGGCATGAGGCATTACCGGTAACGCTTCTGCCGAGCATGGCTCGGCACTACAGGTGCGGCCGGGCCGAGCATGGCTCCGCACTACAGGTGCAGCCGGGCCGAGCATGGCTCGGCACTACCGGTCATCTCTCAGGTATTGCCTTCACCACCGCCGAGCACGCGGTGCCAGCCTTCCACGCCGAGCTGGTCCAGCGTGGCGATATTGCGTTCGACAATCACGTCCGGGTCCGGGAACGCGGCTACTGCGCGCTCCACGCTGTCTTCGCGCAGCAGGTGCAGGGTGGGGTAGGGCGAGCGGTTGGTGTAATTGCTCACGTCGTCAACGGCCGCGCCGGCGAACTGGTACTGCGGGTGGAAGCTGGCCACCTGCAGGATGCCCTGCAGATCCAGCGCTTCCACCGCGGCATCGGCGTTTTCGAGGAAATCGTTGTAGTCCAGGAAATCCTCCAGCACCTGCGGGTGGATGATCAGCGTGGTGTCGATCTGCTCGGCGGGGGTGTCGCGCAACAGCAGCAGCTCTTCCGCCAACTGCTCCAGCAGCGCCTCCGGCGTGCTGGCATCGCTGAGCACGAAACGCACCTGCTGCTTGACGTAGACCGCCTTCGCAAACGGGCACAGGTTCAATCCGATCACCGCCTTTTCCACCCAGTTGCGGGTGACGGCGATGGGATCGGTGGCGGTGTGTTCGTTCATGGCTGGCGCTCGCGCTGGCAGGGCAGGCGATTGTAGTGGGCAACCGGGCCTGCTGCCGCGGGACTGTCATCGCGCGGGTGTTCACTGTCCACAAACTGGACACAGCGCATTGTTGAAAACCCCATGGTTTCAGCGGCTTGTGCTGATCTCGCCGATGGCTAATAGGCAGCTGCCGGGTGCAGGTATTCAATGTCGGCACCGACCACGCAAGGAGTACGGCAATGGCAAAAGAGGCGTTTCTTCCCCCGGAGTTGTGGGTGGGCAAGCAATTTGATGGTCAATGGCAGCGCGGCAGCACGCTGCAGGATGTGATCGAGCCGGCCACCGGCAAGACCCTGGGCAACATCGGGCTGGCGGACCCGGCGCAGATCGCACGCTCGGCCGCCGCCGCGGCAGCAGCGCAGCGCGACTGGGCCAACGCGCCCTATGAAACCCGCGCGCAGGTGCTGCGCCGCGCCGCGCAGCTGGCCGATGAATACGCAGCCGACATCATCGAATGGATCGTGCGCGAGTCCGGCTCTACCCGGCTCAAGGCCGGCTTCGAGAACAAGGTGAGCACCAAGGCCCTGCACGAGGCCGCAGCGCTGCCCTCGCGCAGCGTGGGCGAGCTGCTGCCGTCGGTGCCGGGGCGGCTCAATCTTGCACGCCGCCGCCCGCTGGGCGTGGTGGGGGTGATTTCGCCGTTCAACTTCCCCTTGTATCTGGCGATGCGCGCGGTTGCGCCGGCGTTGGCGCTGGGCAATGCGGTGGTGCTCAAACCCGACCCGCGCACGGCGGTATGCGGTGGCTTCGTCATTGCCCGCCTGTTCGAGCTGGCGGGGTTGCCGGCCGGGGTGCTGCATGTGCTGCCGGGTGATGGCGCTGCCGGTGCGGCGCTGACCAGCGACCCCAACATCGCCATGATCCAGTTCACCGGTTCCACCGCTGCCGGGCGCAAGGTTGGCGAGGCCGCAGGCCGGCATCTGAAGAAGGTGTCGCTGGAGCTGGGCGGCAAGAACGCACTGATCGTGCTCGACGATGCCGACATCGACCTGGCCATCGCCAACACCACCTGGGGCGTCTACCTGCACCAAGGACAGATCTGCATGGCGACCGGCCGCGTGCTGGTCCAGCGCGGCATCTATGACCGCTTCCTGGAGAAGCTCATCGCCAAGGCGCAATCGCTTACTGTCGGTGACCCGGCCGTTGCCGATGTCGCCTTGGGCCCGTTGATCAACGCCCAGCAGCGTGACCATGCCGCGCGCGTGGTCGCCGAGGCCGCGGCTGCCGGCGCAACGCTGGAAACCGGCGGCACCTATCAGGATCTGTTCTTCGAGCCGACCGTGCTCAGCGATGTGAGCCCGAGCAACCCGGCCTTCCATGAGGAGATCTTCGCGCCGGTGGCGGTAGTGGTGCCGTTCGACAGCGATGCGGACGCCGCCGCGCTGGCCAACGACAGCGAGTACGGCCTGTCGATGGCCATCGTCTCCAGCAACGTCGGCCGTGCCTTGAAACTGGGCGAACAGCTGCGTACCGGCATCCTGCACATCAACGACCAGACCGTGAACGACGAGGTCATCAATCCCTTTGGCGGCGTCGGTGCCTCGGGCAATGGCAGCAGTATTGGTGGCCCGGCCAACATCGAGGAATTCACCCAATGGCAATGGCTGACCATCAAGGGCGAAGCCCCCGCCTATCCGCTGTGAACAGGAGAAACCCATGAGTGCATCTGCAGAACTGCGTGACATCACCGTGGCGGTGGTGCGTGAGAAGGAGAAGCCTTTCAGCATCGAACAGGCGCGCATCCGCGGGCCCAAGGATGACGAGGTGCTGGTGCGGGTGGTCGCCACCGGGCTATGCCATACCGATCTGATCGTGCGTGACCAGTATTACCCGGTGCCGTTGCCGGCGGTGCTCGGCCATGAGGGTGCCGGTGTGATCGAGGCGGTAGGCCCTGCGGTCAAGGACCTGCGGGTGGGCGACCATGTGGTGCTCACCTACGGTGCCTGCGGTCACTGCAATCCCTGTAGTGGCGGCCACGGTGCGTACTGCAAGGACTTCTATGGGCTGAACTTCGGTGGCGGTGAGCTGGACGGCAGTACCGCCATCCAGGACCCGCACGGCCAGCCGCTGCATGATCATTTCTTCGCCCAGTCCTCGTTTGCCACCTATGCGTTGAGCCGCGAGAACAATGCGATCAAGGTGCCCAAGGATGCGCCGATCGAACTGCTCGGGCCGCTGGGCTGCGGCATCCAGACCGGCGCCGGTGCGGTGATCAATTCGCTCAAGGTCGGCGTTGGCAGCAGCTTTGCGTCCTATGGCGCAGGTGCGGTGGGCCTGAGCGCGGTGATGGCCGCGCGCGTGGCCGGTGCCACCACCATCATCGCCATCGACGTGGTGCCGTCGCGCCTGGCGCTGGCCACCGAACTGGGCGCCACCCATGTGATCAACAGCCGCGAGGTGGATGTGATCGAAGCGGTGCGCGGGATCACCGGTGGCGGCGTCGAGTACGCGTTGGAGTCCACCGGGCGTCCGGAAGTGCTGGAACAGGGCATCGCCGCGCTGGCCGGGCTGGGTGTGATCGGCGTGGTAGGCGCGCCCAAGCTCGGCACCAAGGCCGAGTTCGACATCAACGACCTGCTGCTGGGCGGGCGCAGCATCCGCGGCATCGTCGAAGGTGACAGCGTGCCGAAGGTGTTCATCCCGCAGCTGGTACAGCTGTACCAGCAAGGCCGCTTTCCGTTCGACAAACTGGTCAAGTTCTATCCATTGGAGCAGATCAACCAGGCCGCCGAAGACAGCACCAAGGGCATCACCTTGAAGCCGATTCTCAAGATCGGCTGATGGAACAAACCATCGCGGGTCATGCCGGCCCGCGATGGTGAACCAGTCAGCGGGCGCGGTGTAGGCTGGGGCCAGTTGTCTGGAGGATTCCCATGGCCACCACGCTCGTGCAACAGCAGCAACGTCTGGCTGCCGCGCGGCACCGTTTTGCCGAAGGCGGGCGCCTGCCCGCGCAGTTGCTGGCACCGGCGCTGCTGCGCTCCTGGGAACGGTCGCGGCAGGCTGGCGTCCGCCCGCAGCATGCGCCGCAATACGCACCGCTGGGGCAACGGCGGCTGCGCCTGGACGATCCATCCGACCGCCTGTTGGCGCGTTGCGTGCGGCAGGACATGGACGATCTATGGGCGGCCTTTGGCGGCCGCCGCTGGACCTTGCTGTGCGTCAACCGCGAGGGCCTGATCATCGCCCAGCGCGAACATGGTCTTGCCGATGAAGCGATCCTGCGGCCTATCCAGATCGGGCGGCGGGTACGCGAGATCGAGATCGGCACCACCGCGCCGTCCTGTGCGCTGGCCGAGGACGCCGCGGTACTGGTGCGTGGCAACGAGCACTACCTGGATGAGTTTTCCCGCGTCTATTGCCTGAGCGTGCCGTTGCGCGGGGTGGACGGTGAAGTGCTGGGCGCGCTGGACATCACCGGCATCGGCGAACGTGACAGCGAGTTGCTGCGCGGGTATTTCCGGCAGGCGGCGCTGTCCATCGAAAATCAGTTGATCCAGCAGCAGCGCAACTGCCACTTGCTGGCGCTGCAACATGACGCGCGCTGGTTGGGGACGCCATTGCAGGGTGTGCTGGCGGTGCGCGAAGACGGCCAGCTGCATGCAGCCAACAGCGTGGCGCGGCGCATCCTCGGCCTGCCGCGCAGTGGCGCGTTGCCGTTGACCAGCCTGGACAGCCTGTTTGCCGATGCCAGCGTGCACCAGCGCCGCCGCCTGCTGCAGGCCGGTCCGGTGCATCGGGTGCAGCTGCACGCCGATAGTGCCTTGCAGCTGCAATACCTGCGCGGGCCGGTGCGCGCACGTGCCAGTACCGCCAAGCCGGCGGTGATCAAGGAGACGGGTTCATTGCGGGCGCAGGGCACGCAGGTGGTACGCCAGGCGGTTGCGGCGCATGCTGGCAACCTCAGCGCGGCGGCGCGGCAACTGGGCATCTCGCGCACCACGCTGTACCGCAAACTGCAGCAGGCCGGTTGAGCCTGCTGCAGCAGCGGGGCTGCATCAATCGCGGAAGTTGTCGAACTGCAGCGGCTGTTCGAAGTCATCCTTCTTCAGCAGCGCCATCACTTCCTGCAGGTCATCACGCTTCTTGCCGTTGACGCGCAGCTTGTCGCCGTTGATCTGGGTGTCGACCTTGATCTTGGATTCCTTGATCTTGGCGGCGATCTGCTTGGCCAGCTTCTGCTCGATGCCTTGCTTGACCGTCACCTGCTGGCGCGCGCCACCCAGGTTGGTTTCGATGTCGCCAAATTCCATGCAGCGGAAATCGATGCTGCGTGCAGCCAGGCGCTGCTTGAGGATGTCGGCCATCTGCTTGAGCTGGAAATCGGTGGGCGCGATGAGCTTGATCAGCTTCTCGCCGTCCTGCTCGAAACTGGCAGCCACACCCTTGAAATCGAAGCGCGTGGACAGCTCGCGGTTGGCCTGGTCGATGGCGTTGGTCAGCTCGTGCTTGTCAACTTCGGATACGACGTCAAAGGAAGGCATGGGCCTGCTCCAATCAGAAAACAGCGGCCATTCTAGGCGATTGGCGGCAAGGGCATGCTGCAGGCGGCTACGGTGCTGAAGCCAGGGGCCGCTGTTGTCTTTGCGTCGCGGATTCCAGATGGGAGACGCGGCTGGAAGGGGCAGGCGCCGCTGCGATCCGCGCGCCCGCTCACATGCCCAGGCGCAGTTTCACTTCGGCGGCGATCCGGGTGGTTTCGCGCAGGGGCGCAACCGCCAGACTCAGATCAGCATCAAATGCCGCCAGCCCATCCAGCAACCTCCCGCGCTCACGCAGGGCGCGCTGGAAGTGCGCCATGCGCTCCTGCGCACGCTCGCCCAGCAGCACGCTGACCGGCACGCGGGTGGCGCAGGCCTCCGACAACAGGTTGACCGAGTCCGGCGTGCAGACAATACGATCGGCCCAGCCCAGCAGCCCTGCATAGGGATTGGAGCCGTCGCCGCCGTCGGCCCAGATCACCCCGGGCACGTCGTCGAAGGCACGCAGCAGGGCGGCCGTCGCCGCGCGCGGAGTGCGCCGCGAGGTGGTGGCCAGCACGCTGCCGCCTTCGGCACGGATGCGCGCGGCCAGCTGCTGGAACAGGGGTTGGATCTCGCTGTCCTGCCACGGCGCGTGATCGGTGGGGCCGCCGACCAGCAGCGCGGTGCGTGGCCCGGGCAGCTGTTCGAAGCTGGAGAACGCGGCGCGGCCCCAGGCCAGCCAGTCATCGCTGACCGGGTTGAGGCTGCCCAGCAGGGTGAGCACATTGCCTGCGCGCAGGCGATCGTGTTCGGGGACGACCAGCAGGTCCCAGTGGCGCGGTGCGATGCGCGGGTCGAGGATCTGCACGGTGCGGGTGGCGCGTTGGCCCAGCACCCGCAGTGCGCCTGCGGCCTGCCGGCCACAGCCGATCGCCAGTTCCGGCGGGTTGCCGGCCAACTGGGCGAACTGTGGGCCAAAGCCCCGCGCTGCGCCCGGCAACAAGCGCGGCGCCAGCCAGCGCCACGGCGCCTGCGGCCGCAGCTGCAGGCGCTGCTGGCCGCCCAGGCCCAGCGCAGACGCCAGCGCCACGGCCTGGCGCACGTTGCCGGCGCGGCCGTCGGTGATCGTCCAGGGGAGCGTCGATCGTTTCGCGTATGGCATTAATTCGTTTCAATAAGGCTGGGTGTTGCAACAGCCAGAGGGCTCTACACTGAGCCCTCTGATCGGGGGTCATTGTCCGGGGCTTTCCGGGGCAATGTCACGACCGTAGCCAATTCATCACGGAGTTTCCATGTCCGACATCTTCAACGATGCCGCGCTTGACCAGCTGTTCCGCACTGCCCGTACCCAGAATGCGTTCCAGGACCGTCCGGTCGAGGACAGCCAGCTGCGTGCCCTGTACGACCTGTTGAAGTGGGCGCCCACGTCCGCCAACACCAGTCCGGCGCGCTTCGTGTTCGTCAAATCGGCAGAGGCCAAGCAGAAGCTGGCGCCGGCGCTGTCCGAGGGCAACCTGGCCAAGACCATGGCGGCACCGGTCACCGCGATCATTGGGTTTGATCTGGATTTCCACGAAAAGCTGCCTTACCTGTTCCCGCACGCCGACGCCAAGGCCTGGTTTGACGGCCCGCGCGAAGGCCGCCACGAGGCCGCGTTCCGCAACAGCAGCCTGCAGGGCGCCTATCTGATCCTGGCCGCACGTGCGCTGGGACTGGATGCCGGCCCGATGTCGGGCTTCGACCCGGCCAAGGTGGATGAAGCGTTTTTTGCCGGCACCGCCATCAAGTCCAATTTCCTCGTCAATCTGGGCTATGGCGACTCGTCCGGCATCTTCCCGCGGCTGCCGCGGCTGTCCTTCGATGAAGCCGCGCGTATTGCCTGAGTACCAAAGCGTTCCACGCGGCGTCCGTCACATCGGCTGACGCCGTGCTTGTTGAAACTGATTGCATTCCGTCTATCACCTCCAAGGAGAGACCCATGTCCACCCTGTCCAAGCTGCTGCTCCCGCTGGCCCTTGCCGCTGCCATCACCGCCTGCTCCAAGCCGGCCGACACCGCTGCCCCGGCTGCCGCCCCGGCCGAAACCGCCGCTGCTCCGGCCGATGCCGCTGCTGCTGCCGCGCCGGCTGCCCCGGAAGCCGCTGCAATCCAGATCGCGGCCGGTACCTACAAGCTCGACCCGAGCCACACCGACGTGCTGGTGCAGTGGAACCACATGGGTTTCTCCAACCCGACCGCGCACTTCGGCAATGCTGACGGCACCCTGGTGTACGACGCGGCCGATGTCGGCAAGTCCAGCGTGGAAGTGACCCTGCCGCTGTCGGGCCTGAACAGCTTCACCGCCAAGTTCGACGAGCACCTGCGCAGCGCCGATTTCTTCGACGCCGCCAAGTTCCCCACCGCCACCTTCAAGAGCACCAAGGTGGAAGCCGCCGGTACCAACAAGCTGAGCGTGACCGGTGACCTGACCGTCAAGGGCGTGACCAAGCCGGTGGTGCTGGACGTGACCGTCAACGGCGCCGGCGAGCACCCGATGATGAAGGTGCCGTCGGTGGGCTTTGATGCCACCACCACCATCAAGCGCAGCGACTTCGGCATCGGCGCCTATGCCCCGGCCGTGAGCGACGACGTCAAGATCCGCATCACCACCGAAGCCTCGATCCCGAAGGCCGAGGAAGCTGCCGCCAAGTAATCGCAGCCGCGGTTTCTTCGTAGCAGGCAACAAGCACAAAGGCCCGCCATTGGCGGGCCTTTGTCGTTCCGGTGTTCCGGCTCTTTGTGGCTCTTTGTGGGAGCGGCGTAAGCCGCGAAGCTGGCACATCATCAACTCGCACAGATGCCAATGCTTTCAGCTGCCTCAGCTTCGCGGCTTACGCCGCTCCTACAGCAACCTCAGCTTCGCGGCTTACGCCGCTCCTACAAAAACGAGCGCGCAGGCATCCCGGCAAGCCGCACATGCCCGCTCAGCTGCCGCAGATAGCCGCCGGCAAAGCACAGCAGCGCAGCACCAACCGGCTTCAGCACGTGCCTGCCCCAACGCTGATGGCCATGCCGCGCGTATGGCAGCAGCACATCCGAAAAGATCACCATCAGTTGCGCGGAAAAAAGCGCGAGCAGCACTTCCAGCCCCAAGGCATCCAGCACAGGAACCAGCGTAGCCAGCTCGGGGTTGGAGACAATGCACAGAATCACGACGGTGGTAAGCAAGGCCGCCGCGCGGCCGCGCCAGTTGCGGGTTTTCATGCGGGCATCATAAGCGCCGTTTGAACACAGTGCGTTTCAATGCAGAGCGGTAGCCCGGGTAAGCGCAGCGCACTCGGGGAACGATGCTCGGCAGGATTGCGGCTGTGCTGAAAAAGCCCCCAATGAGCTGCGCCTCCCAGGCTTACGACATCCAGCGTTCTGGTGAAATGGCCTGATGGTTCTTGTGGGAGCGGCGTAAGCCGCGAAGCAGATACATCGTCAGCTGGCACGGGTTCCAATGGCTCCCGCAACATTAGCTTCGCGGTTTACACCGCTCCCACAAGGGCAGTAGCCCGGGTAAGTGCAGCGCACCCGGGGAACTCTGATCGGTGAGTAGTGTGGCTCTGCGAGAAATGCCCCGGGTGCGCTGTGCTTACCCGGGCTACCAAAGCGGGGCCATTGCCGGTTCACCGATTCGAGCAGGCATCGATTGCTCGGGGCAACTTCCGCGTCGGTTCGTCAGCTTGCCTGCGCTCACGCCCATCACGCAGTGGCTTGCCCGCAGTAGCGGTGTCCTCGCGGGCGGGGGGCGCGGCAGCGTCTCCGGCCAACTCCCTGGCCAGCGCCACATTGGTGATGTGGCCATGCATGAACAACAGATCGGTATAGATGTTCATTTTCCTGCTCCGTCTTGAGAGAGGTTGAGGTTAGTTCCGCGCTATAGTCCGTAAAAGCGAGCATTCCTCAAGCAAGGGTTGAGAATTACTAAAGGCATATGAGCGGGCCACCACTCCAGTTCCTGCGCGGCTTCGTGCTTGCCGCGCGCATGGGCAACATGTCGCGTGCCGCCGAGGCGATGAATGTCACCGTCAGCGCGCTCAGCCATCAGATGCGGCAGCTGGAACAGCGGCTTGGCTACCCGCTGCTGCTGCGGCAGGCGCGTGGCGTCGAAGTCACGCCGGAAGGGCGGCGCCTGCTCGATCAGGTCGGGCCGCACCTGGATGCCATCAACGAGGCCTTCCGCCCCTTCCAGGCGCGGCGCGATTGCGTGTTGTCGATCAGTGCGGTGCCGACCATGGCCTCGGCATGGCTGGTGCCGCGACTGGGTCGCTTCGTGGCGGCGCATCCACAGATTGAGATCAATCTGCAATCCAACCAGTTGTTGATCGATTTCGAACGGCAGCTGCAGTTTGATGGGGCGATGCGTATCGGCGATGGTCGCTGGCCGGGAGTGATCGCAGAACCCTTGATCGATGAGTGGCTGGTACCGATGGCCAGCCCGGCACTGGTGGAGCGCATGGGCGGCATCGGTGCGAAGCCGCTGGCGGACTGGCCGCTGCTGGGTGACCCGGATGGCGAATGGGACCGCTGGTTCGCATTGACCGGGGCAAACGCGCCCAAGCGCTATGTCGCGATCTTCGATGATTCCGAATCGCACCATCGTGCGGCCTTGGAAGGCGTGGGCGTGGCACTCGGGCGGGTGACGCGTGCACAACTGCTGCTGCAGTCAGGCCAGTTGCGGTTGCTGTCCGATCACCGTCTGAAGACGGCGTGGTCGCACTGGCTTGTCTATCCCGAACGATCGAAGAGCCATGGTGGCTTTCAGGCATTCCGGCAATGGCTGCATGCGGAAGCCGCCGAGTATCGAGTCCTGATGGGTGAACAACACCAACAGTGAGCCGCGCGTCGGAGCCTGCAATCGCAGCATGCCGTGAGCGACTCGCACGCCTAGCTGATCCACGGTGCCAGAACACGCAGGCGCTGTGGCCGCGACGACAAGGTGAACGCCACCAACAACGCGCCACCGCTCAAGGCCATGACCCATACCAGCACCGCCATGGTTGCGTGGTCCACGCTCAGGCACAGCACCAGCGCGGCGCCGATGCTGCAGCCGCCCAGGATACGCAGCAGGCGCAGGACCGCGGGCGAGGGTTGGCGTTGCCACACCTGCTGGGCATGTGCCTGCATCGACAACGCCAGCCAGGCCATGCCGCAGAAGCCGAGCAACAGCGCGCCTGTGAGCATCAGGTTGGCGGAGAGTGAGTCATGCATGGGCGTTCTCATTCTGGCTGTGGCTCAGCTGCTTGGCATGCGCGCGCTGGCCGAGCTTGCGCGCGGTAATCATCGCCACGGCTGCAGTGCCGAGCAGGAACAGGTCGATGCCGGCTACAGGCCAGTAGCCTTGCGACAAGGTGCGCAGCAGGTGGTCGCCGGTGGTGATCCAGTTCAGTGCAACCGCCACCACGGCCAATACCGCGATGGCCCAGGTCTGCTCGCGCCATGCCGGGTTGGTCAGCCCACGCGCCACAGGTGCGCCGCGTATGCCGGCATGCACCAGCGCCAGCGCCCACACTGCCCAGAACGCATAACGTTCCCAATCACCCCGGCCGGGCAGGGCGTCGGGTAGCAGGCGGTTGGCAATCAGGATGCCGAGCGTGGCCAGCACCATGCCGGTTACCGTGGTCACCGCCAACGCATCCACGATGCGCGCGCCCTGGCTGCCTTGCAGCGCGTGCTGGCGCTTGCGCTTCTCGACGAAGAAGACAAAGCCGGTAGCAATGCACACCGCCCCGGCCAGGCCGCCGAGCACGTACAGCCAGCGCAGCAGCCAATGGCGGAAGTGCTGCAGGTGCAGGCCGGTGAGGAACTCGCTCATGCGTGCCACCGGCGTTGCGGCCGGGTCCTCACGGATCAACTTGCCGTTGGCCGCATTGAAGTGGATGCCGTCGCCGACCAGTGCGATGCGGTCGGTGCCGGCACGATAGACACTGACGTAACCGTTGGCATCGCCCACGTGTTGCAGCACCAGGAAGCCGACATCACCGGCCTTGTCGTTGGCCTGCCAGCGCTGTTGTGCCTGCGCGACCATCGCATCGACCGATGCCAGCCCTGCGGCAACCCCGGCGCGCTGGTGTGGCAGGCCGGTTTCCTGCGCCTCGGTGCGTTCGTGCAGGTCATGCAGATCGTGCAGCTGGGTGTGGCCGACCGGGAAATAATAGGTGCCGGCAAAGATCAGCAGGCCGGTGAGCGCGAAGAAGAAGTGGAACGGCAATGCCACCACGCCGGTGAGGTTGTGCAGGTCCAGCACGCTGCGCAGCCGCGCCTTGCCAGGGCGGAAGGTGAAAAACTCGCGGAACAGCTTGCGGTGCATCACCACGCCGCTGATCAGCGCGGCCAGCATGACCAACGCGGAGAAGCCGACGATCCAGATGCCCAGGTTTTTCCAGTCCAGGGTCAGTCCATAGTGCAGCGGGAAGAAAAAGCCGCTGCCGATCTTCAGACGGTCATCGGGCAGCACGCTGCCATCGCGTGGATCGATGGTGGCGTAGGCCCAGATGAGTTCTTCCGGGTCCTTGGCGTTGGGCACCTGGTAGCCGGCATACAAGGCCAGGACAGGATCGCGGTGGGTGGTGTAGGCACTCCAGCTGGCGACCTTGTCGAAGTGTGTCGGCATTGGCCCGTTGACGCGTGGGCGCATCGCCTCGATGGCTTCCTTGTTCGGCTGCATGCGCTCGAAGGCCGGTTGCAGCACTTTTTCGAAAGAGGGCATGGCCTGCGGCTGGATGCGCGTGGCGGGAATGGCCCAGCGATCGATTTCCCGATCGAACACGGACAGCGCGCCGAAGAAGAACGCTGCCATCAGCACGAAGCCGAGCACCAGGCCGAACCAGGTATGCAGCCACGCCATGGCTTGCCGGAAACTATTGAACATGGGGTTCTCCGTTCACACCAACAGGGTTTGCACGAGCGAGGCCAGCCCCGCCATCAGCAGGCCGCCACCAAGCAATACGATGCCCACCCGCAGCAGTTGTCTGCTTGCGATGCTCCACAGGAACACCAGCACATAGGCGAGCAGGCCGATGAAGGCGCCGAGGAACTCGGCATCGTGGAAGTCCAGCTTGGCCGCGAACAACAGGCAGGTTGCCAGCGCCACCGTGCCCCAGGCAAAGACGTAGCCGCCGAGCATGGCCATCAGCACGCGCAGCACGATCTGCCGGCGGCGTGAGCGGGATGGAGCAGCGAGGGTGGAGGGTTGGGACATGGCGTGGGGTGGTCTCAGGTATCGATGAAGGGTGAAGCGGTGTTTGCAGCCCCTCTCCCTGCGGGAGAGGGGTTGGTGAGAGGGGGAGGCTCAGGGAGTGGGCAAGGTTGGCCGTGAAGTGCTACCCCTCTCCCGCCCGTTGGGCACCCTCTCCCGCAAGGGGAGAGGGGATGGAGCAAAAGCCAAAAGCTCAAAAGCAAAAGCCAAAAAGCAAAAGCCAAAAAGCAAAAGCCAAAAAGCAAAAGCCAAAAAGCAAAAGCCAAAAAGCAAAAGCCAACCTACGGCCGTATTGCCATCAGCCGCACTCAGAACCGCCAGTCAAAACTCAACTGGTAGTTGCGCGGCGCGCCGTAATAACCAATCTGATACAGGCTGTTGATGTACTTCTGATCGGCAAGGTTGTTGATGTTGGCGCGCACCGTGGCATTGGGCATTACGTCCCATGCTACGAAGGCGTTGAGCACCGCGTAGCTGCCCTGGCGGACCACCATGTTGGTGTAGCTCTCCTTGGTGGAGGTATCGCTCTGCCAGCGCCCGCCCAGACCGAATGACAGCGCCTCATAACCTGGCAGGCGTGAGGTCAGCATCAGGTTGGCAGTGCGGCGCGGTACCCAGGTATAGGTGCTGCCGCCGTCCTGGTTGCTCATCTTCAACTGCGTGTAACCAAGTACAAGGTTGGTGTTGTCGCTGAGCTTGCCGGTGGCTTCGAACTCGACACCCTTGGACTCCACGTCCACGCCGTAATACCAGTAGTTGGCTGTAGCGAAGTCATAGCCGCCATAGGTGGACAGGTTTTCCTGCTTTGCCTTGAACAAGGCCAGCGTGGTCAGCAGGCGCCGGTCCAGCCATTCGGCCTTGACGCCGACTTCGTAGTTCACGCCCTTGGTCGGATCCAGGTAGACGTGCTTGATGTCGTACTGATCCTGCGGCTGGTAGATGTCGGAGTAACTGACATAACCCAGCACGCTGTCGTTGAAGTCCCAGGTCAGGCCGGCGTACGGGCTGACGTTGTCCTCTGTCTGGCTGAAGGTCACACCGTTGTTGCCGTCGCGGTGATACTCGGCCCAGTTGACGCCGACCACGGCCTTGAGCCGATCGGTAAAGCTCAAGCGGGTGGCGCCGTAGCCGCGCTTCAGGCGCTGGTTGGTCCAGCTGGCCTTGGTGCGCGCGCCCCATTGCGGTTCGGCGATGACGTTGCCTGCATACGGGAATGCCGGCAACGCACCGAACGAGGGATCGCTGCCATCCACCGGGTGATCCCAGGTGGTCTCCGCGCTCTTGGCGATGCTGAAACCGAACATGGCTTCCTGCTCGCGCCCGAACAACTGGAAGCGGCCATTTACGGTGATGTCGCCCAGATGCGAGCTGCCTTCGTCGATGCCCTTGTACGACCAACCCACCAGTCCTTCGCCGGTAAGCGGATCCAGGCCGGTGGTGGTGTAGGCGAAGAACAGCTGGTCATCGCTGCCGATCTTGCGGTAGTTGTACGAGGCCTTGACCTGCCAATCCGCACCGAGCTGATGGGTGTATTCGGCGAACGCGGTTTCGGTCTTGGTATCCCAATACGTCCAATCCTGGGTGGTGGACGCGCTGCGTCGCCAGGAGGCCTGGCTGCCGTCGGCGTTGACGAAGGTCAGCGCGCCCCACATGTTCTGGTCGCTGTTGGCCTTCTGCCACGAATAGCCAAGGGTCAAGGTGCCGTTGTCACCTATCTGGCCATCGACCACGCCGTACAGGAAGTTGCGGTCGGTGTTGAAGCCGCGCAGATAGGAGTCGCCGTCTTCGTGCGCGGCCACCACCCGCCCGGCCCAGCGGCCGTCGTCGGTGAACGGGGTGGCGTAATCCACCTCAATGCGGCGCTTGCCCCAGGAACCCACGCTAACGCCCAGCTGGCCCTTGGCCTCGTTGGTGGGGCGCTTGCGCACATAGTTGATGGTGCCCGAGGCGTTGCCCACGCCGGTGAGCAGGCCATTGGCGCCGCGGATGACTTCCAGCTTCTCGTAGCCGTAGGCGTCCATCGCACCGGTGACGATGCCCCAGTCGTTGGGCAGGCCGACGCCGTCAATCTGGGTGTTCTTGATGTCGAAGCCGCGCGCCACGTAGTTGGTGCGGTTGGTTTCCCACTCCTCCACCTGGATGCCGGTGGCCAGGCGCAGCGCATCGTTGAGGTTGTCGATGCCGAACTGCTGCATCTGCTCGCCGCTGACCACGCTGATCGACTGCGGGGTTTCCTTGATGTCCAGGTCCAGGTTGGTGGCGCCATTGCTGACCCGGTTGGCACGCTGGGACACCACCCGCACCGTATCCAGTTGGGTAGCGGTGTCATTTTCCACGCCGGAAGCGCTGCCAGTGGCGGCCTGTGGCGCCGCCAGCACGGCACCGCAGCTGCTGAACAGAGCCAGGCAGATGGCCGCTTGCAGGCGGCGGCGGGTGAGCCGGGACGGGAACGAAACGCCTGCGGCAATGGCCGGGCGGAGGGAGGTGCGGTTGCGGTGCATGAGTGGGCCTGAACGGAAGAAAGCAGGGGATTAGCCACGTGCGGGGCGTTGCCCGCTTCCGGTGCGGGGCATGACTGCGCTCAGGCGGGCGGCAATGTTAGTGCGAAATTAAATGCGAATGATTTGCATTTTGCAACTGTTCCCTGAGTCAGCTAGCGCTGCAGGGTGCGTTTCGCACGGTTCCGGCAGGCTGTGACTGGCGCGATTTTCTCAGCGAAGGACCGTCCCGGACCCTTCGCTGGGGCGATCCAGGCGTCTGCAGCGCATTGTCAGCGCCCGTGGAACCAAAGCCCCTCTCCCTTCACGGGAGAGGGGTTGGGGAGAGGGCGGCGAGATCAGCGTTGCTGGCTGCCGCAGGTATTCCGCCTGGCCCGAGTACCCCGCGCGATATGCCCTGCTCAAGCCACAGGCAGGAAGCGGGTCACCTTGTGCTTGAGCAGCCGCACCAAGACCGGGTCCATATAGTCGTAGTCATCCGGGATATCCAGGCAGATCACGCGCTTGCCATCCAGGTGCGCCCGGAACTTCTTCGACAGCTTGTTGCGATGCGCTTTTCCCATCACGAAGATCAGGTCTGCCCAGTGCAGCAGTTCGGGCGATACCGGCGTGTTGGCATCGTTGCCCAGCCCGGCCGATTGCGTCTCGATGCCGGGCCAGTCGGCGAACACCTGCTCGCCGGTTGGGCTGCGCAGGCGATTCTGGCTGCAGATGAAAAGCACGTTGCGTGGCATGGTGACGCTGGCTCGGGTTGGGCGATTGATCAGGCATGCGGCGCTGAGCGCTCGCCTTGGCGGCAACGCGTCAGCAGCGGAGTGAACACGGCGACGCCAAGCAGTGGCCAGCCGAAAAACAGAATCCGGAAAAGCAGCGATCCGTTTGTATTCCCGATCAGCAGCAGCGACACCAGGCAGCCACAGCTGAAGCCGATCCAGACCAAGGTCTTGTTGAAGACCAATTGATCGCTGCTCAGCACTGCATATGCGCGCCATAACGCGACGATGCCCAGCCAGCCGCCGGCAATGCACAGCAAAAGCTGGACGGCGTCAGCCACATGCTCACCAGCCTGGAGTGACTCCAGTGCAAACATCACACCGGGCACGCTGTAGAACAGCGCCACCAGCATGGTGGGCACAATTACGCCGATGCCAACAAGCTGCGCCAGCACGCAGGCTCGCATCTGATTGCTCATGCGCGAGCAGGCGCTGCTGCCAGCGACGTTTCTGTGGGCATCATCGGCAGGGGGACAGCGCGCTCCATCGCTGTGCTCAGCGCGGCTGCGGCTCGACAACCACGGCGGTGCCATAGCAAAGCACCTCGGTGAGCCCGGTCATCAACTCGGTGGCGTCGTAGCGCACGCCGATGATCGCGTTGGCGCCCAGCTGGCGGGCGTGGGTCACCATGTCGCGGTAGGTCTCATCACGGGCCTGCTCGCACAGCTCCGTATAGATGGTGATGTTGCCGCCAAAAATGGTCTGCAGCCCACCCAGGAAGTTGCCCACGATGGAACGCGAACGCACGGTGATGCCGCGCACCAGGCCGAGGTTGCGCACGGCGCGATAACCCGGCAGTTCCAGCGCAGTGGTGATCATCGAATCGTTGAGAACAGCGGCTGCCGCCGAGCGTGGTGAGGACGAGTTGTACGGGTCGGACATGGGCTGGCCTTGGCGGATGGTGGAGTGATGAAAGCGGAGTATGGCGCAATGCTTTTACGCAGGTGCCTCGGTAGCGTCCTGCGTCCAGACCTGCCCTGAAAGGGCTGAGTGAAAAGCCGAACAAAAGGTAGCCCGGGTAAGCGCAGCGCACCCGGGGTTGTTGGCACGCATTCGGTAACATCATCGGCCAGCTGCTTCCCGGGTGCGCTGCGCTTACCCGGGCTACGGTGATGCGATCTGCCAAGCCCAAAGAACCAACATGTAGTGCCGAGCCATGCTCGGCAGGGCTATCAAACGTCTCTACCGCGCGACTATGGAGACGGAGACTCCCCAACCAGTTCACGCAGTTCGCTTACCCGGCTGATGTTCAACTGCATCGGGCAGAACGAATACATCGGTGAACCCACGTAGGAACCGGCAAGCTGGCAGTGCAGGTCGCGGTATACCAGCCAGGCCTTCTGTGCCCGCTCCAGTTGTGCGGCATCCTCCGCGTTCTCGGCCAGCAGCCGGCTGTAAAGCGTGCGGTACAAGCGGGTCATCTCCGCCTTGGCGCTGTCGGAGGCAGCGCTGGAGCACGCATCAACTGTGCCGTTGTTGATGCCGCCGGCTTCTGCAAGGCAGTCGTTGTAGACCTGCTGATGATCCGGCCGCGCTTGCGGCGCTGCCCAGACGATGGCGGGTGAAAGCAGCAGGGCGATAGTCAACGAGCGGATCATGTGAACCTTGATGTCAGGAGGGCAGCGACGCTGCCGTGATGATCGTCAGCCTGCGGGCTCAACGACGCGTGAGTTCCTGACCATCGACGGTCATTTTCCAGCTGCCGTCAACCTGGTGCGGCGGCACCGACACCACGAAGCGCGTGGTCAATGGGCCAACCCCGGCGATGAAATCGTTGCCTTCATAGGCCTTGATGGGCGCATCCAGAGACTTGCTTGTCGACGGGCTGGGCTGGTGTTCGTAGACCACACGGCCGCTGGCGTCGATAAGCAGCGAGGTGGTTTCAGATTCCCAGCTGCCGATATAGGCCTGTTTGTCTGCAGGCACCGGCTTGCCGCAGGCCACCAGCAGGCAGGCGAGCAGTATGCCGAGCAGCGCAGGTACGCCGCGCCGCAACTGCGAGGGTTGCGGCACGTTGCTGCTGGCGGTGATGTGTGAGCGAGTGCTGCGCATCCTGGGATCCTTCCTGTGAGCGTGGGGAGCAAGTCCGTCAGATCTGCGCTGATCGGATGAGTGAAGCGGCATCACTCTGCCAACGAATACGACCGCCGGCAAGCAGGCGCAGTCCGGAAGTGCCGGCCGAGTTGCGGGTCAGGTGAGAGCCTTCGGTCACGAGCGTTTTCCTTTATTCGCAACCGCTGGCCGGCGCAATACGCAGCTTATTCCTGCGCGGAGAACGCGGCGTGATAGGCAACCATTCCCTGTGGCAGCGTGCCGTCAAACGAAAGGGCCTGGAAATACTCGGCGGGTACGTCCGGCAGCACCAGCGAAGGCGTCGCTTCGAAACCAAACCGTCGGTAATAAGCGGGCTCCCCCAACACCACGCAGCCTGACGCGCCGTGCCGACGAAGCAGATCAAGCGCGGAATCCACCAGCTGCGTGCCAATGCCTTGGCCCTGCAGTGACGGAATTACCGAAACCGGGCCCAAGCCATACCAGCCAACGTGGGCATCGTTGATGGTGACCGGCGATGCAGCGACATGGCCAACAACGACACCGGCGCTTTCGGCAACCAGGGAAACGCTGAGTTGCCCTTCGCGGCGCAGCGCGGCCACGATGAACTGCTCGGTATGGCTGCTGTACGCGGCGTGTGCGAACGCGGCGATGGTCACCGCTTCAATGGCGGCGCTGTCATTGGCTGTTTCATGGCGGATCTGCAGGTTCATGCTTGTCTGGCTTGGGTGGTTGTGAGCGAATGATGCACGCAGTGCGGTCACGGCTCGAAATTAGTTGTGAGATCAAGATCGATGCGCGAACGAAGCTTGAAAGCGTGCACGGCGATGAAGGAAGAGCGTGCGGATAGGATTGACGTTGTGTCAGCGGGTTTGGTCACGAACGTACGCTGCGCGTTTGAACGCAGCGAAAGCATCATCTGCAACTCAACGTCACTATCGGCTCAAGGTATGCCGGCAGCGTGCCTTGCGCATCCATCGCCGCCAGCGCATCAAAGCGGGGAATGCGGGCATTGGCGTCGGCGGCGAGCAAGACCTTGTAGGCCTTGAGCATGCTGCGCATGCCGGCGAGCTGGGAGGGCTGCAGCGCGCCCTTCTGCGATGGATTGGCCACCTGGAAGGCCGCACTGCCAAAAATGAACTGCGCCAACAGCTCGGGGCCATTTGCTATGCCCTTGCCAGGTACCGGTGCCAACACATCCGGGCAGACGTAATCCACTGCGTCGTTGGTGCTGTCCTCCCACTCAAGCAGCAAGGCGCGGATGCTGGTTGCCTCCGGATGCCTTGGCTGTGCTTCCAGCAAGGCGGTCAGGCCGACGACCTGAGCGCTGTCGACCTTCAGCGCGGGCTCGCCCTGGGCGACGGCGCAGAAGGGCAGGAGCAGCGCGAGGATCAGTGTTCTCTTGAAGGAGTGGCTCACGGACTCTCCTGCACGGGTAGGCAAGGCAGCGGCGACATCGGGAGCGGTTGCTGGCTCAACGGCTTCGGTCAGGCCGCGAACCACGCGGCGCCAGCGTACATCAACGGCAGGCGGCGTCGACCTGCTGGTCCAGGTTGCCGCGCATTTCGGCGCTTGCCTGCGCGCCGGCCGCTCCCAGCGCTGCAGTGCGCAGGGCCTTGGCGCTATCGCACTTCTCGTTGGCCGCAGTGGTGGTGTAACGCACCTGCACACGCTGCTGGCCCGGGCCGGCCGGGGCGGCGGAGATAGCCTGGGTCGGGTTGGAGGCCGAGGGTGTCGCGTAACGGCGCAACGAGGTTTCGCCTTCGCTGCAGGGGATGGACTGGTAGCTGGTCTCACCCTTGGGGCCGGTGCACTTGTACACAGCCTGGGCCTGCGCCGAGGGCAGAGCAAAACAGGCAAGCGTGGTTGCCAGCGCGAGCAGACAGGCCTTTGTCATCGAAGCTCCCATAAATATGAATAGGCGAAAGAGGGGGCTGATTATGGCGGCTTCGGAAGCGCGAATCCGGAACGGGCACAGCGTTTCAGGGCAAAGGCTGCGCCCGGCCAGATCGTGGTTTCGGTGATGGGCTCAGGGAAGCCCAGGGCAGCTCACCAGGGCTGCGAAGGCTTTATGGCGGGCACGCGATTGCGGAATGTGCTGCAGGCCAGGAGCAGGCTAAACGCGAAGCAGACGAGGAAAGGAGGAAGGTAGATTCCCATGTTGTTCGACCCAACCCCCATGATCGATAGTCAAACGTCACCCAGCCACTCCATCTGCATGAGCGTGAGAACGAGCCCGGTGATGGTGGGAAGCGGAACCCCGCCGTGGCCGGCCACCAAAAAGGTGGGGGCAAACGACGCGATCAGTGCCGAAAGCACCACGCGATACAGGATCGGCCAATTCGCAAAGCGCGCCCGAAACTTGAACAGCGCAATGGCTGCGAGCAGCACCAGCAGCGTCATCAGGATGGGGACGGCGAAGAGTTCAAACATGCAAGGCACCGAAGCGTCGAGGTTGGGCGATGTATACCGCCAACGGAGTGCCGCTGACCGAGGTCAGCGGCAGGCTTGTATCTGATGATTGAGTGGCGGGCTGCAGGACCTGCTCAGCACTGGAAGCCGAGCACAAGCTCGGAGTTGTCGGCGCTGCTTCGATCCAGATCGCTGCGCCGCTCCAACGGCTGCGTGCAACCGCGCGGCTTGATGTACTCGCTGGCCATCTCCACCAACTCGGCGGCCTCAAGCGGTTGCTTGTCCTTGCTGCGGACATGGATGTAGTACGGCTGCTGAAACATCACGATGTAGGTATCCAGCGCATAGCCGCGACCGGCGTGCTCCAGTTCCGCATGGTTCTCGTCGACCTTCACCCAGCTGCGTTCAATCAGATTGCTCTGCGCAGCCATGCCGGGCAGCGCAAGCAGGGACGCTGCGACGAGGGTGGTGGTGATGATTCCTTTCATGGATGACTCTTCTATTGGGGTTTGATGTGGGTGTAGCAAGTTTACTGTCCCGCTGTGTTGATCTCATCTGCCAAGACACCGCGGCGTGGGAGAGCGTTGGCCCGAGTGCTTCGGCTCTCGATGTTTGGGTCATGCGGTGCGCAATAGCCGGCAAGGTCATTGTTGCGGCTGATGAAGGTTTCGCCGAGTGAGCGGGAGATGCCTTTCAGATGACGAGTGCTTGCCATGCGCCCTCCAGGGTTGGCGCTGGGCCAGATCGCAATCTGCGGATTGCTTTAGCATGGTCAGGCCGCACCTCTTGCTGCCTCCAGGGCCAGCGGAAGGTAGTGAGCCAGCTGTTTGGTGTTGATGTCCTTTGCCGAATGCAGCTTGATGTGCCGCCGGCCTTTGCCTGCACCTTCAAGGTGGCCTAGCGTGTCCGGGATCCTGGCGCCGCTGCCGAACTCGACCGAGACGTGGTGCTTATAGGCAAAGACCCCACAGAACGACTGCCCTGAGCTGAAGATAATGCCGCCGTACTTGACCTCCTCGGTCACTGCCGGGATGGCTTTCTTTACAAGCGCGCGGACAGATTCGAGCAAAGAGAATTGCTCCTCGCCAAGCAGGCGGACGTCATCCAGAAGGTCTTGAATGGATTTTTTAGCCATGACGTTGGTATCCAATGCAGGAACTGAGCCCGCCGATGAAGCAGCCCGGCTTAAGTGATTGTTGGGTGGCGCGCTTACGCATGAAGGACAGCGCCGAACGGCGAGCAGGCCAACGCTGGTAGACGCTATCGGGGCAGCCCATGAGCAGAAAGCTTCTCCCGCGTGGCGATTCTCTCTACCAGCGCATCGATAGCTGCTTCCATGGCATGTGCGGTCTGGTCGCCACTCTGGTTGGTGATGACGAAGATGCCAAGATCATATTTCGGCATGATGTAGATGTAGCACTGCGAGCGGGGAACACCGCCATGATGCGCGTAGTAGAGGCTCTTCAGGCGGTTGCCGCTGACGATGTTCCAGAAGTAGCCGATGCTGAGCTCGGAATCCCAATTTGACCAGAGGACGATGCGATTCCGTCACTATGGGCCAGATCTTTCGCCGGGACGTTCTTACCCATGCATCCCGCGCTCAATAGCGCGACGGACAACGCGATGCAGTTGAACCACCGCCGGTTCCGAACAATCATCGAAGTCGCTTGCATGCGTCGGCGCTTGAAAGCAAGTAGGGAAAGGGTTCGTAACATAGCCGATCGCCGAGGCTCACGCCTGTGGCCTTTCTCGTGCTTGCATCTGTTGAAATGATCGCCATCAGTGGGTTGCAGAATGCTCGAAGGGTGGAGCGTACGCGCCGCTGCCGAGTCGCTGCTCTCGCATTACCATATCGCAGGCAGCTTGCTGTGCTTGTTGGTGTCTAGATCCAGCCGAACCGCACGGCATGTTCGGTTGGATCGACCTGTCGAGCGGTGCCAAAATCTTCAATAACTTACGTCTTGGCCGAATGCGCTGCGTCGAGCTGCACGTTCCTTTCCGCAGCGGCGTCATATATCTCAAATAGTGATGTTCTGTAAGACCAGGCGCCCATGCATAGCAGAAGAAATGCCAATGACAATAACTTGTAAATGCGCTTTTCAATCATGGGAATTACGTCCTTTGTAAAAATTTGATTGAACCACCTGATGCCCAAGCTGAGCCAAATTCGTAGCGGGGCGATTGGGTGCTGGTGCGGCGGAAAGTGCTAGGGAATGGCACTGTGTGGCTTCGGGGCGTGGCGTCGGCCTGAACGTATTGTCAGGACCCACCGCTCATGGCTGATTTGCACTGCTCAAACTCTGGACGCAAGGTCTTCTTGAAGATTTCGCTACTTCCCGTTTCGAATTCATGCGCAAGGGTTTTTGCGGATACTTTCTTTAGGGATGCCTCAAGAAAGCACGAGCAAAATCTGCTTGCGCGCTCCGGTGTCACGCTGGCCCGGTCGCCGAGGCGTCTAACACAGGTCTCGTTCAATTCAGCAGGACTCACGGGACGGTTGCAGCCAGCAATACCAGCGATGGCGAAAAAGAGCGCAAAGGGAAAAATCCGCACGTATCTATCTTCCTTGAACGATGAGGTGTGTGTTGGTTCCAGCTCTGGAATCAAGCCGCAGCTTGCGGCGGGTTCGACATGAGCGAAATGTCAGCTGTTGCGCACTAGAACTCCTTGCCATTTACCGGGACGCGCTTGAGCTCCGTCAGGTCGATTCCATCCACGCAGCGAACATTGATTGCAGCCATCTTGGTTCCGTCAGGCTTGGTCCCAAGGCCGAAGGCCTGGCAGCCACAAACCGAGCAGAACTGGTGGAGGATGTTGTGCGTATTGAATGTGTAGGTCGTGAGTTTGTCTGCTCCTGATGTGACCGCAAACGCTTCGCGCGGCACGAACCAGAACAAGAGTCCCTTGATGCTGCAATGTGAGCAGTTGCATTCAATGGCTTGGTCAATCTCACCTTGAGCGGTGAACTTCACTGCTCCGCAATGACAGCTTCCCGATTGCATGTGTGTCTCCTAAGGCGTGAGTTGAGCCTTGCCGCGAGGCGGCGTTGGCTTGAAGGAATCATCAGGCATCAGTCGACACCAAAACGCCAGTGAGTACCTGCCCATGTCGATTGACTCCCAATCAGAGGACTCATGGATTGGCATCTTAAGGGTGATTGTTTTGAGGTCAACATGTGGAGGAAACTCCGAAAGAACAATGTCCGCTACCTCGGGCCCGAGCCTGTGAGTGATGTTGAACACAGGGAGCGAATCTACGAGTTCGGCGGCGCCGATGCGGAACGTGCCTCGGGTCAGCATTTCGTCACCGTCAAAGAGGGCTAGGTCAACCCGCATAGATTTGTCCTCTGATGCCTGACGCCCGCATTAGGGCGAGCCGAGCAACGGTCTCGGTTTGAATGAATTGTGCGGTGTTTGATATGGATCCAGCAATCTGCACCGGGCAGCCTGAGCCGGCTCATGATATGCGTTGTAGCTGACGATTCCCTGGAAACACGCATGCCAACAGCCGCCGCCGATCTGACGCGCTTGACCCGAAACCAGGCAGCTTATGAGACAATCGTTCGCTGGGCTGCATTGTTTGGATAGCTCGGTGACAAAGCAGCTCTCATAGTCATTGAGCGCGACAGGATTGATGTTATTGGCAAGGCATTTTCCGTCCAGCAAGTCCCGGAAGTCTGGGCCTGGAGGAGCCGCCGGAAGCGCCTCGCCGCGCGAATTTTTGTGACTCTCCGAACTTGGTGATTCACTACATGCCGTCAAAATAACTAGTCCAATTATCAGGATTAATTTTGACATGGCACCTAGTTCTGGATATTTAAGCCGCGCCGCGAAGCGGACTAGGCGGAATGAACTGTTAGGCGCCACCAGTGCCACTGAAGTAGTTGTAGCATCCAATGGCAACGATAGCGACTGCCAGTGCGATCAATCCCACGCCCTCGATATCCAGCTCGGCCTGCAGTATCCGGCGACGCAAAGTGGGGAACAACAGGCAGGGCGAAATGACCACTAAACCAGCGCAAAGACTGGCGAGACCTAGCCAGAAATTGAACTGCCAGGTATCAGAAATTTGGCTAAGCATCCGTGTTGCACCTAACACCTGAATTAAGCCGCGCCGCGGAGCGACGTCGGCTTGGACGAGTAATTAGCGCCTATCCGGAAGAGCGCCATATGAGTCGCTTGGTCGTTTCGTTTTGAGAAACCGCCGGACCTCGTGAAGCACGACAAAATCTCTTGCGTGCAGCCTTTCCAAGCGTGTGCGAGCTTCCGCGATAGTCTGGTAGTGTTCCTTGGCGAACGCAATGGCTGCCGCCGGGTGGGATGGGCATTGATAGAGAAGCCGATTGAGCTTCACGGTTTCGTCTACAAGTTCGTCAGTGAGCCACATTGACTGGGCAGAGATAAGGAAGAGGGCTTTATGCGCCCGGCTGACATCCCCCTCCGCAAAGAGAAAGTGATAGACCTTGCGGTCCTGATCGTCAGCTAGGCTGGTCTTTAACTGCGTGATCAGATCTTCAACGTGCTCATATGCGTCGATTCGCTTTTTGACGACAAGCTTGTAGTAGTCGTTGATGTACTGGTTGCGCGCGACGCGCAGCGTGACCAAGCCGCCTAGCAGGCCGCCAATCACAGCCGCAATGACGCTGCTTGTCAGTATCGACGTCCACGTTATGTCTGGCATAGACGCTAACTCTTATGTAGACCGCGCGGGAGCGGTGTAATGCTGAGTATTGCGCATCTTTCTGTTGTTTTGAACAAGGAGATGTACCTGCGCGATCAATGTTCTGTGGCATTGCATAAGCCGAGTCAGAGAGTGGCTAGCAAACAGCAGTTCCAATCGGTGATAGTGAATACACTCATGCGCTAACGGGGTAATGGCATCTTCGGCGCTTTGATCGGAGCCATTCGCCCAGTGCCCAAGTTTGAATAGCCCACCTGAGCTACTGGGACTTTCCGTCAGGTTTGACGCTGACGCCTATTCCACTTCCCGCGTCCGCGCCAACTCCGCCGCATTCCTCAATGCCTGCAGAAAACGTGCGAGCGGCGCGCTCTGCGGTTCGCCATCACGGGTGTAAACCATCACTGGTCGCTGCCAGGCAAACCCCGGCGCGTCCAGTTTTACCCAATGCCCGGCAAGCAACTCGGCCTGTGCCAAACGGCTGGGCAACAAGGTGAGGTAGCCGCCGTCGCGGATCATCGCGCGCATGAATTCCGGCGAGCCGCTTTCCATGGTGTTGAGCGGTGGTTCCAGGCCGGCCTCATGGAAGCGTTGGCGGAACGCGGCTTCCACCGCGCCCAAGCGCCGGCCGAAGATCCAGGCCTGTTCCAGTAGTTGTGCCGGGCTGATATCGCGTTGCCGCGCCAGCGGGTGGCGCACGCTGGCCAGTACGCGGTACTCGTCGTGCATCAGCACTTCGCTCTTGATGCGCGGGTCCGGGTCGCCGTCGCCAAAGGTGTGCAGGGTGACCACCGCATCCAGTTCGCGCGCCAGCAGGTTGGGTAACAGCTCGGGCAGGATGCCGCCACTGACGTGGATGCCGATTTTCGGCCAGTGCCGGCGCAGCGCCAGCACCGCCGGGGCGACCAGCGAGCCGGCCGTGCTCGGGCCGGTGCCGATGCGGACCTGGCCCTCGGCGCCGGTCTGCAGCTCCTGCAGGCGGTCCTCGAAGCGGCGCACGGCGTCATGGGCGGGCTGGGCGTGTTCCATCAGCAGGCGGCCGACATCGGTAAGCCGGGCTTCGCGGCTGCCGCGCTCGAACAGGCGCGCGCCCAGCTGCTGTTCCAGCGCCTGGATGCCCTTGCTCAGCGCCTGCTGGGTGCGGCCGGTCGCCCCAGCAGCGCGGGTGAAACTGCCGTGTTCAACCACGGACAGGAAATAGCGGAGCTGGCGGAGATCCATGGCGGCACGCGGTAACAACCAATGGTTGTGGATCGTACGCGAATTGGTTGGCGGTTGCCGGGGCCGGGCGCTGATAGTCGGCTGATCGCAATCTCCCGGGAGGGGAACCATGGCCAGTCGCAACGCCGTCAAACAGTGGGACCAGCAGTACGACCTCGTCATCGCCGGCTTTGGCCTGGCGTCGATGTGTGCCGCCATCGAGGCGCACGATCTGGACCCGAACCTGTCCATCCTCATCCTGGAAAAGGCCAATGAGGCCGAGACCGGCGGCAACAGCCGCGTGGCTGGCCAGTCGCTGCTGATCACCAAGAACGCCAAGGTGCTGGCCGAATACCAGCGCAAGATGAGCGTGGCCAACCCGATCCCGGAAGACATGCTGGTGCCGTGGTCCGAGGCGATGGAAGCGCTGGAACCGTGGATCCAGGAACGTGCGGCCCAGGCCGGCGCCCAGTTCATTCATGGCACCGGTTTCTCCGAGCGCGATGCGGTGCTGGAGTTCCCGGAGTTCGGCGCGCGCGAAGCCGTGCATTGCACCGCCACCATCCTGCCGATTCCGTCCGGTGTGTACCTGGCGTTCCGCGAGAACATCCGCCTGCGCCCGCGCATCCAGATTGCCTATGAATCGCCGCTCAAGGATCTGGTGCAGGACCCGGACACGCTGGAAGTGTTCGGCGTCATCGCCGAGCAGAACGGCCAGCGCGTGGCCATCCGTGCCAACAAGGGCGTGGTGATGGCCACCGGTGGCTTTGAAGCCAACCTGGACATGCAGCGCAACTATTTCGGTCTTGCCAACCCGGCACCGCTGGGTACGCCGCACAACACCGGCGACGGCATCAAGATCCTGCAGAAAGCCGGCGCCGATTTGTGGCATATGCGCAACCAGGGCCAGTCGGGCGGCATCTGGCCGGGCTTCAAACCGGAAGGTTTCGTCAACGGCTTCCTGCGCAACTTCTTCTGGCAGAGCTTCAGCTGGATTGAAGTGGATGCAAACACCGAGCGTTTCTACAACGAAACCGCCGAGTTGCAGCTCACCCATTACAAGGAAAAGAAGCACGGCCATTGGGTGGACACCCCGCATTACCGTGCGCAGCCGGTGCACATGATCTTTGACGCCATCACCTGCCAGTACAACAAGCTGGTGGTGGAGGTAATGAGCTGGAACCCGGTGGTGCGCGGCTACAAGTGGTCCGAGGACAACTCGGTGGAAGTGGAGAAGGGCTGGATCCAGAAGGCCGACACGCTGGAAGAGCTGGCAGTGAAGATCAACCGCGACCCGGCCAAGCTGCGCGCTGAAGTGGAACGTTACAACGCGGCGTGTGCAGCAAAGAACGATGCGGACTTCGGCCGCAACCCGGACACCTTGTTCCCGATCGCGCAGGCGCCGTTCTATGGCATGCGCGTGGACCCGGTGATCGTCTGCACCGGCGGTGGTGCGCGCCGCAACATCAAGTCCGAAGTACTGGACCACGATGGCAAGCACATTCCGCGCTTGTATGAAGCCGGTGAGATGGGCTCGATGTTCTCCGATCTGTACCAGAACGGTTCGTACCTGACCGAGGCGATGATTTCCGGTCGCGCTGCAGGCCGTGAAATCGTTGGCCTTGGCAACTGGGAGGGCTGAGCATGAAGGTTGCAACCCCCGCCATGAAGCTGGACGTGCGCATCAATGACGTGAAGGCCGAGGATGGCTTGCTGGTGATGGACGGCGTGGCCGGCATGTTGCCGTGCAAGACCAGCCTGACGCCGGCCGAGTTCCGGCAGATGATGAAGCTGGCGCTGCGCCCGAGCGTGTTGGCGCTGTTGTTCAAGAAATAAGCCAAGCGGGGCCGTGCAGCGCGCCGGCCGCGGCTCGAAGCCCCTCTCCCACCGGGAGAGGGGTTGGGGAGAGGGTAAGGCGCGAAGCGAGAAGCAAGAAGCAAGAAGCGCCGTACCTTGACGGCCCATCCAGAGTGCAGGAATTCACTCCGCTGCGGCTGGCCCCACATCCGCCACCCAGGCATCAATCTCGCCTGCTTTGAACGGCCCCAGCTTCTGCTTGAGCACGCGTCCGTGCGCATCAAGCAGCACGCTGTAAGGCAGCAAACCCTGCGAATTGCCGAGCTTGACGCTGGCGTCATTCGGCCCCGGTGTCTCGATCACGATCGGGTAATACACCGGCACGTTGCCGAGAAAATCCAGCACCGCCCCTGGCGTATCCAGAGCAATGCCAACCACCTGCGGGCCATCATCGGCATGACGCGCGGCAAAGCGCGCCAGCTCCGGCATTTCCTCGATGCAGGGCGCGCACCAGCTCGCCCACACATTGATCAGCAGCGGCTTGCCCTTGAAGCGATCCGGGAACTGCACCGGCATCCCATCCAGGTCGGGCAGAGTGAAGGACGGCAGCAACTCGCCGACCCGTACGCCCTGCACCGGCGTTGCCGATTCAAGTGGCGCGGCAGGTGCGTTCATTGAAGGAAGCGGCGGTGAGGTGGGGCGGGTCAGCCAAGCGCCAGCCGACAATCCGGCCGCTGCGGCAATACCCGCCACCCACCACACGGCGCGACGCATCAGCGTGCCGCGCGCAACAGCGCGTCTTCAGCGACGGACTGGGTCAGCACGGTCGGCAGCACGCGTGGCGGTGCACCTGGGCCGTAGACCACGTACAACGGCACGCCCACGGCTTTGTGCTGGTCCAGGAAGGCGCTGATCTGCGGATCGACATTGGTCCAGTCACCGCGCATGTACACCGCGTTGACCCGCTTGAGCGTGTCGCGGAACTTGTCGCGGTCCAGCACGTTGCGCTCGTTGGCCTTGCAGGTGACGCACCAGTCGGCGGTCATGTTGACGAATACCACGCGGTTGTCGGCGCGCAGGCGGTCCAGCATCTGCGGCGAGTAGGCCACGCTGCCTTCGCTGGCAACGGCGGCACCCGGCGGCGCCAGGCGGGTCACGCCCCACACCGGCACCAGCGCCAGCAGCGCGATCACCGCGCCCAGCACCATGCCGAGCGTGCGGCTGTGCCAGCGGCTGCGCTCGAACCACCACAGGCCCAGCGCCAGCATCGTCATGCCGACCAGCATCAAACCCATCGCATCGATGCCACGCTGCTTGCCCAGCACCCACAACAGCCAGATGGCGGTGAGGTACATCGGGAAGGCCATTACGTGCTTGAAGGTTTCCATCCATGCACCCGGCTTGGGCAGGCGCTTGGCCAGCGCCGGCACAAAGCCGATGAGCAGGAACGGCAAGGCCAGGCCCAGGCCCAGTGCCAGGAACACCAGCATCGCCAGCGCCGGCGGCGCGGTGAAGGCATAGGCCAGGGCCGGGCCCATGAACGGTGCGATGCAGGGGCTGGCCACTACGCAGGCAAGCACGCCGGTGAAGAAATCACCGCTGGGGCCGCTGCGGCTGGCGAGTTTCTGGCCGAGCTGGCCGGCGTTGCCCCCCAGGGTGAACAGCCCGGACAGGCTCAGGCCCACCACGAACATCAGATACACCAGCGCGGCGATGAACCACGGGTGCTGCAGCTGGAATCCCCAACCGGCCGCGTGGCCGGCGGCGCGCAGCGCCAGCACCAGGCCACCGATCATGGTGAATGCGACCAGCACCCCGGCCGTGTACCAGAGCGCATGGCTGCGCGCGTGCTGGCGGCTTTCGCCGCTCTGTGCCACGCCCAGCACCTTCAGTGACAGCACCGGCAGGACGCAGGGCATCAGGTTCAGGATCAGGCCGCCGGCCAGGGCCAGCAGCAGGATCCACAGCAGCGAGCCACTGCCCGCGGTGTCTGCCGGCGGCTGGCTGCGGCGGGTGTTGTCGGCCGATGCATCCGGCGCGGCTTCAGCCAGGCTGGCAGCCTCGGCAGCCGGGCGAACAACCAACGGCTGCGGTGCCGGTGGGTTGGCCGGGTCGATCAGCGGCATCGGCGTGACTTCGCCCTTCTTGCCAGCTGGCAGCGGCGGAATCACCAACGGGGCGACCGCCAGTTCTTCCTTTTCCTTCTGCGAAACCTTGCCGGCGGGCAACGACAAGCGTACCCGGCGGGTCATTGGCGGATAGCAGATGCCGTCGGTCTGGCAGCCCTGGAAGGTGACCACCAGGGTGGCCGGCGTGGCCTCGGGCTTGTCGCGGCGCAGCGGCAGCGGCACGTCGACCTGGTCGAAGTAGACCACCACGTTGCCGAAGTGTTCGTCGCGGTAGGGCTTGCCGGCCGGCCATTGCGGGCGGCCAGCACGCACGCCGTCGGCGCCTTCCAGCGCCAGCGAGGTGCGGTCGCGGTACAGGTAATAACCCGGCGCCGGCGAGAACCGCAGCAGCAGGCGGTTGCCATTGTCGACAATGGCCTCGAAGCCGAATGCCTTTTCCGACGGCAGCGGCAGGCCTTGCACGGCGGCCGTACCAGGCAGGTTGAGGCCGCCACCGGCGTTGCCGGCCAAGGGGTTGAACATCGGCGCTGCCGCCGGAGCGGCCGCTGCAGCCGGGGCCGCGTTGGCACCGGCGGCGGGCAGTCTTACTTCAACGGTGCGTTTCTGCGGCGGATAGCACACGCCGGCATCGGCACAGCCCTGGTAGCGGACTTCGAGGGTGACGCTGGTGGCGCCGGCATCGGCGGTGCCCGGCAATACCGAACGCAGTTGGCGGTGGTAGGTCTCCACGTCGCCGAAAAATTCGTCGTGTTTTTTCTCGCCCGGCGGCATCTGCAGGGCGCCGGCGGTGAAGCCCGGGCCAGTCTTGACGCTGGTGCGGTGGTGGTAAAGGTAATAACCCGGGGCGATGTCCCAGCGCAGCTCGATGCGATCGCGGCTCGGGGCCTCAACGCGCAGGGCGAAGGCCTGGTCAACCGGAAGCAGGTCTTTTTCACTGATGGCCAGCGCCGGCAGGGCGCTGAGCGAAAGCAGGCAGAAGGCGGCAATTTGTCGCAACAGCATCATTAATTACGTTTCCTCCCGGGTCTGCGCCCGGATCCAGTCCAGATACGCCGGCAGGCCGGCGCTGGGGGAGATCGCCACGATCTCCGGCAATTCATAGGGGTGGTGCAGCTTGATCGCGGCGCTCAAGGCATCCAGCCGATCAGCGCAGGTTTTGATAACAAGCTGAATCTCTTCAGCTTGTTCAATCTGTCCCTGCCAGCGGTACACAGACCGCATGGCAGGCAACAAGTTCACACAGGCAGCCAACCGCTGCTCCACCAGGTGAAGCGCCAACGCCTGCGCGGTTTGAGCGTCGGGGCAAGTGCAAAAGACCAGTCTTACGTCCATCCGGTCATTGTCGCAGAAGCGCTTGTAGCACTTTCAGTTGGAAGTATTGACATCGTTGTCATCGATTGTATATTGCGCCCGGTCACAGTTTCACCTGTTCGTCACCCGATCAGAGGGGACGGCCAAATCTTGCAAGGTGCCGTTCGACGACGTGTTCGCAAAGCTCAACAGGGGGGCGCATGCCACAACGCAACAGTCAGGGTTTCACGCTTATCGAGCTGATGATCGTCGTGGCCATCATTGCCATCCTGGCGGCCATCGCCATGCCGCTGTACGCGGACTACGTGCTGCGTAGCAAGATCCGCACGGCGCAAAGCGATTTGATGGCGCTGTCGAGCACGGTCGAGAATTTCCGCCAACGCACGCTGGGTTATCCGGGCAGCGATGCGGCGGCCAAGAAGGGTTGGAGCGCGGCCACCAAGGCCGGCCAGTTCAGCTACACCTATACCGCCACCAGTGCTGGCTACGAACTCAAGGCGATTGCCGGCGATGCGCTGGGCAAGGCCAGCGGCTGCACGCTGATGCTGGATCAGGGCAATGGCCGCACGGTCTCCGGCAACTGTGCTGGCGTGAGTGACTGGCCATGAGCCGGCGTGCCATGGGTTTTTCACTGATCGAATTGATGGTGACCCTGGCAGTGATGGCGATATTGGCGCTGGCGAGCATGCCGTTCGCGCTGCAGTGGGTCGACAGCAACCGCCAGATGCAGGCCCGCAACCTGCTGTGGGAAGCGGTTTCGCAGACCCGCGCGCTGGCATTGCGCAACCCCGAGCATGTCACCGGCAGCGCCATCGCGGCGCGGCTGCAGCAACAGGACCGCAGCTTGCGGGTGTTGCGCGGCGCCGGTAATGAAGTGCTGTGGCAGGGCGAACTGCCGCGCGGTGGCGACTACCGCTTGGCCGGCGCGGATGACTACGCCGATGCCGATGCGCTGCAGGCCTCGGCCAACCTGCTTTCCTGCGTGGCCTTCGACAACCGCGGCCAACGCCTGCCCGCCGCTGCCAGCTGCAGCAGCGGCGCCACCCATTCGCGTATTGCCATCGGCATGAACAGCCAGGATCCGCTCTATGTCGATCTGCTTTGATTCCCGCCGCCGGCAACGCGGCGACATGATGCTTGAGGCCCTGGTCGGAGTATTGATCACCAGCATCATCGGCGCCGGCCTGGCTCACGTGATGGCCCAGGTGATGAACAGCCAGCGCGACGCCAAGGTGGAAAACCTGATGGTCGAGCGCCTGCGCGACAGCCTGCACGGCCACGGCGTGAGCCTGTGCGGCAGTGACACACTGGAAATCAGCCTGCCCAATGGCGAGGCCCGGAACGCGGTCATCAGCTGCGAGCCGGCAACGGCAACCCTGGCAATGGCGGGCGTGACGCGCACGGTGGAAGCCCCGCAGCGAGTGGATCTGAAAGTAGCGGCCACCGACCTGGGCAACAAGGGCGCTGGCGAAGACGATCCCGATCTGCTGGTGTCCACGAGGCAATGAGCATGCACCTGCATTCCGCATCCGGAATTGGCCGCGCGCGACAGCGTGGGCAGAGCCTGATCAGCATGATGGTGGGGTTGGTGATTTCCCTGATCACCATCGCCGCGATGATGACGCTGTACAAAACCATGGTAGAGGTTTCCAGCAACGCTTCGCGCTCGGCATTGCGCGATGGCCAGGTATCGGCGGCATTGCTGTCGGCACAGCTGGAACTGCAGAGTGCGGGATTCGGTGTGCCCGCGGCCGACAGCTTGAACAGCAAGCTGTTCGTGAGCGAAGCAGGCAAGCAGCTGGTGTGGCGGTACAAGGCCACGCTTGCTGACAGCGGCCACCTCTGCTCGGGATTGCGCCTGGTTGATGGTGAAGGCCTGTACCGCTTCAGCCCCAAGGCCTGCAGCGATGCTGCGGTAGCGACATGGAACAGCAACGAGCAGCAACTGCTGGCCGGCAGTGCTGCGTTCTTCACGCCGCTGCAGAAGGACGGCAGCGCGTTTGCCGCGGACGAGCAGGAGTTGGCCGCGATGACGCTTGCGCCCGGCTATGTGTTCCTGCTCAAAGGCCAACGCCAATGCCTGCCGTACATGCAGCAGGACTTCAGTGCCACGCCCACGGCCGCCGTGGGGCAGCAACTGGCATTGGAGCGCGCTGACGGCAGTAGCCATCTGTTCATGGCCTGCCTGCCCAACCTGGCGGTAACCACCAGCTGATGACCAAGGAGCACGCGCGCATGGACAGGAATCGTTATTCGGCTTGGAAGCGACAACGCGGCGTCGCCACGCTGCTGATCGTGTTGATGGTGGGCCTGGCGGTATCGGTCACGGTGGCTGCAACCATCTATTCACTGCGCGGCACCCAATCGCAGCAGCTCACCACGCATTCGGCAACGGCGGCGCAGGCAGCGGCCTGGCGTGGCGTGGAAGCCCTGCGCCTGTACCTGCTGCAGGTGGAAACCAGCGTCTGGCCGGGTTGGGTAGGCAACGACGCCAAGCCGGTCACCGGTCTGGAGGCGCTGGGAATTCGCGCCGCAACGGTGACCTCGGTGGAGGCAACTGGCAGCGATCACTACCGGGTGAGCGCACAGGTCACCGGCACCGCCGGCGTTGGCAATGCATTGACCACGGCAACGGTGGAAGTGGTCTATGACGTGGTGCCGGGCAGCGGCACGCCGGGTCTGCCGCCGGTATGCGCGTCCATGCCCAAGGCGCCGATGGTCTTCAATGGCAACCTGGATTACAGCGGCGGCAAGCTCGACGTCACCAATGCGGTCAACTACGAGAACATCGTGGTGGCAGGCAACCTGACCATCGGCGGCGGCTCCACCGCGCGCATCTCCGGCTGCGTAAAGGGAGATGTTTCCTTGACCGGCGGTGGCATCACCGACAATGGTCATCTGTATTCGGAAGGCAATATCCGCATCCATGGCATGGGCAACCCCAGCGGCACCACGCTGTGGGCGCGCAATATCGAAATCGGCAATGGCGTCAGCGGCGGCAACTACAACGCGATCAAGGCCGGTGCCTATGCGGTTGCCGTTTACGCGGGTACCCAGATGATCGGCACTGCAGAAGTCGGTGGCCGCTTGATTCCCTCCACCGTGACCGGCGGAACGCCGTGGGTGACCGGCACCGTTGCGCCGTTGGCCACTGGCCACGTGCTGATCACGCTGACCGACCAGAGCCAGTTCCTGCTGGATTTCAGCAGACAGGACACTGCCGGCGCGGCGATGTTCAAGGTTGATCCGGCCACCGGCCTGGTGACCGGCACGGCAAGCGCCGAGCGGCTCAAAGGTGCGGAAGATGTGGCCTTGCCGGAGGGACTGAGCTTGCGTTCCACCCGCATCGCCGGCGGCACGGTAGGGCTGGCAACGCTGACCGTCGGCCAGCTGTGGGGCTACAACGTCAACGTGACCGGTTGGAGTGGCAAGTACGAGACGCTATGGGCCAGCGGCGCCATCGCAATGACGTCGGGTACGGTCAAGAATCTATTGGGCGGCGGCAACATGACCGTCAACGATGTTGCGGTCAGTGGCTCGGGCCGTATCGCCGGCAGCCTCAACAAGAACCTGAGCAACGTGCAGGCCAACCAGGCTGGCACCAGCCCGGGCCTGCCGGGCATCCCGTACTGCGAAGCGCGGGTCAAGCCGGTGGATGCCGACAATTTCCTGGGCATGGCCAACTATGCCTTCAGCAGTGCTGGCGGTGTGGCGCAGCTGACCATCCGCAACGTCAAACGCGCCAACGGTGAGTCCATCGACGGTGTCTACCCGTTGCAGAATCCCAATGCCGCACAGCTGGCGATCCTGCAGGAGCTGATGACCTGCAACAACAGCAATGACAAGGGTTGTCGGAACGTGCTGCAGCGCGACGGCAGCTGGCTGCTGCACGGTGTTGGCAAGATGCCGGCCGGGGTGTTGTGGTTCGATCAGTCGGTGAAAATCGACGGTACCAGCACCGACATGCTCAACAGTGTGGTGGTGCGCGGTTGTGATGATCCCAGCCAGACGACCTGCGGGGGCAATGTCACCTTCACCTCGTCCGGTCACCGCGATTTCATCGCGCCGAATTTTGCCGGCGCCGCGCGCGTCTGTGGAGCTGAGTTCTACCCGAGCAATCTGTGCGCCAGCCGTTCGCAGTTCGTTGAATGGGAAGGGCCGGGCGCCGATGGCAAGCCGCAGACCTACCAGGGCCTGCCGATTGCCAACACCGCCGTCATCGCCGAAGGCGGCGCCGATATTGCCGGCTGGGAACTGCGTGGCAGCGTGATGCTGGGCAAGCAGCTGGCCACCAGCGGTGCCACCGTCACCATCCACGGCAGCTTGACCGTAGGCAGTAACCAGACCGCCGATACCACCATTTCCGCCGGTGGCATCTCGGTCGATGTTCCCAGTGGCGGTGGTTTGAATCTGATCCCCGTATGCAGTGGTGGTAGCGGCGGCCTGCCGGCCAGCCCTGCCAGTGCGTCGGTGCAGTGGTCGCGGTACCTGTGATATTCCAAAAAAAGTAGTTCAGCCTGCGGTCTGGGCGACTCTCTCTTGGCATGGCGTGTCCCGTAATCCCCCGGGGCGCGCCATTTTTTTATGCGTTGGTTTAAAGCGTGAAACCAAAATTCGAGCGCGCACGAAAGAAACCACTGTTTGCGCTGCGCTTTCAGATGAATCCCGGATCATCCTGGCGGCAATCTGCCTAAAGTCGAAGGAATAACCCTTCGCCTTGTGCCGTGCGCGGCAGGAAGCTGCATGCCAGAAAAATTCAAGAGTTCACCGCCCAAACACGGCGTCGGAACTTCGACGTTTGTGGCGACGAAAACCGCAGCCGACGTGCTGACACCAGCCAACGCCTTGAAGGCCGCCGACGCCGCGCTGCAATCCATTGATGGTGAAATCGCCGCCAAGGCGCATAAGGCAGTCGCGGTGGTTTCCTCTGCGGTGGGCGTGGTACAGGCGCTGCAAGGTGACAACGTCGCAGCGATGATTGCCGCCGGCGCGCCGCTGGCAGGTATCGCTGTTCCCGAGCTTTCAGCGCTGACTGGCGCAGCGCCTGCCGTGACCGCCCTGGCACAGTCGTTTGTGGCCGCCCCACGTCTGCCAACGTTTGGCACGCCGCCGTTTGTCGCTGCCACGCAACTGCCAGCACTCGCGACACCGCCGTTCGTACCCGCCACCTTGATTCCCGACGAGCACCCGCTCGGCGGGCAGGCCGTGCAGGATTTCATCCGCAAGCCCGAGTTCTACGCGCCGCCGATGACACGCCTGCGCGACGCGTTCGACGAGGAGCGTGGCGTACTCGAGGACAAGGATCGCCTGCTGCGCCTGCATGCTCCGCTAAGCGGGGACAAGCGGCTCTATGCATCGTCGATGGCAGGCAGCAGTGCGCTGTCGGACCTGTACTGCTATCGCCTGCAGTTGCTGTCGCGCAACGCGGGCATCGATCTGCAGGAAGTGATGGGCAACAACTTCACCGTCGGCATCAAGCTGGCCGATGGCAGTGAGCACCCGGTCAATGGCTACGTCACCTCCTTCGGCTTTGCCAGCACCGATGGTGGGCTTGCGGTGTACAGCGCCGAGCTGCGGCCGTGGCTGTGGTACCTGGGCACGCGTATCAACAGCCGCATCTTCCAGGACATGTCGGCATTGGATGTGCTGGACGTTGTGTTCAAGGACTACGGCGGCCTGCCGGACTATCAGGTGCGGGTCAACCGCAGGCCAAGCGCGGAAACCTATATCGTCCAGTACGACGAGAGCGACCTGAATTTCGTCAGCCGGCTGCTTGAGCGGCACGGCCTGTTCTACTACTTCGAACACCGCGCCGATGGCCATCGCCTGGTCATCAGTGATGACTCGGCCGACAGCACGTTCTGCCCACCGCAGGGCAATCACGCCGTGGTCCGCTACAACGCCGGCGATCATGTGGATGCGCAGGACACGCTCACCGCATTGGCGGCCTACCGCAACTTCCAGCCCAGCGCGGTGGCCTTGAATACCTTCAAGTACGCCGATCCGTATGCGGTGCAGTACGTGGAGCAGCCCACCGTCGCCCAGCAGGGCGAGGTGCCGAAGTTGACCGTCTATCACGGCAATCCGGCCTACGCCTTCCCCGACAAGAAAGCCGGCAGCCGCGACGCCCAGCACCTGATGGAGGCTTACGAGTGGCAGGCCAAGCTGTTCATGGCGCAATCGCAATGCCGTGGCATGGAGGCCGGCCACACCTTCCAGTTGAGTGGCCACCATTGGTTTGAAAGCGAGGCCGATGCCGACTTCCTGGTGGTGGGTGCGCAGATCGACGCACGCAACAACTTCAATCTGGACGGCAACAGTGCAGATGAGGCGGATGTATATGAAAACAGCCTGACCTTGATCCGCCGCAAGGTTCCTTACCGGCCGGTGCGTCATCACGCCAAGCCCGCGATGAAAGGCCCGCAGACCGCAACGGTGGTTGGACCGGCCGGGCAGGAGATCCACACCGACAAGCTGGGCCGCATCAAGGTGCAGTTCCCGTGGGACCTGGAAGGCAAGCACGATCAATCGAGCTCATGCTGGATACGTGTTTCACAGCCGTGGGCCGGGCGCGGCTGGGGCACGGTATCGATTCCTCGCATCGGCCAGGAAGTGCTGATCGACTACATCGAAGGCGACCCGGACCGCCCGGTCTGCACGGGACGACTGTTCAACGCCCAACAGACCATGCCGTTCGACGGCCCGGATGGCGGCAACGTGATGGGCTTCATCAGCAATTCCACGCCCGGTGGTGGCGGCCAATGCCGCATGACCATCCGCGATACCGCCGGCAAGGAACTGATTGATCTGTATTCGCAGAAGGATATGAACATCACGGTGCTGGATGCGGAAACGCACGTGGTGGACAAGGGCAATCGCTCGGTCACGTTGAAGACTGGCGATGAGTCGAAAACGCTGGCCCAAGGTGGGCTGAGCGAAACCATCGCCAAGAAGCGGTCTACCGATGCTAATTCGGTTCAGGTCAAGACCAAGGGCAAGACCGATAGCCCAGGTACGCAGCTGTACGAGGCGAGCGATCAGATTGAGCACGTCGTAGGCAAGGGCAGGATCACCATGACCACGGAGATGATCAAGCTGTCGTTTGGTCCATCCAGCATCGTGATCAGCAAAAAAGGCATCTTCATCGATGGCCCGGTAGTTCATTTGAATAAAGACAAGGTCTGATAAGTATGTTCGCAATCAATGAAGGCACGATCAGAATTCCCTCCGCGTGGAAGGATGAAAGCATCAACGTGCTTACCACCGCGCAAGGCAATGGCACCGGGTTGAGTTTCACCATTTCCCGAGACACGTTGCCATGGGGCATGGCGTTTGAGAGCTTCGCGAAGAAGGAGATTGCGGCAATCGCCAGCAGTCTGAAAGATCACAAACAGCTGGAACTGCTGCCAATGCAGGTAGACGGCCGTGAGGCGATGTTGTCCGAGTTCAGCTGGTCATCGGCGCAAGGGCCAATCCATCAATGCATGGTGCTGACTGCCGAACAGCAGCGGGCACTGATCTTCACCGCCAGCATGCCGGGGCTTATTTCACAGGAGCAGAAGCAGCAGATTCTTGCCTTGGTGGAGACCTTTCGCTTTCGCACCAGCGAAGACATGAATGCGGCCGTAGTGCAGTAAGTTTTTCTCAGGGAGAGACCAAGCCATGACGGTGCAAACAAGCGCTGCGGTTGGTGCGGCCAACAGTGCCCGGCGCAATGAGATCATGGATGTGGTGCGCCAGCCAGCGCAGGAGAGTTACAGCATCCCCAACCCTGATGTCAGCGACTTTGACCGGGGTAACAATACCGTTCTGGATGTTCTCGAAAGCGAGGAATTCAACTACGGGTTGATGGGGGCATCCGCGCTGGGTTCTGCTGGCGTGGCCGCGGCCGGTGCAGCAAGTGCTGGCGTTACCGCTGCGGGCGTTGCTGCGGCAGCCTCGCTGGGAACGTTCGCCATCGCCGCAGGTGCGGGCATGGCCGGCGGCTACCTGGGCAGCATGGCTGGCACCGGGCTGGCTGATTTCTACTACGGCACGCTGTGCGGCGAGAAAAAAGTCGCCACAGAAGGGGATACCCCCGCGCGCATGGGCGACCCCATCGCCCACATCGACAAAAACGCAGCCCTGTGGGGGGCGATCATTGGCGCGGCAGCTGCGATCGCCATCGTCGCAGTGACCGTGGCAACCTGCGGTGCCGGACTGCTTGTGCTCGCGGCGGCCGCTGCTACTGCAGGTTTTGTCGGCGCCGGTATCGCTACCTTTGCATCAACCGCTGGGCAGTACGGCGACAACAAGGGCGTCATCGCTGAGGGCTCAGGAAATGTGTTCTTCGAGGGCAGACCAGTCGCACGGGTTGGCGATCTGGTGGTTTGCTCCGAACATCCAGGGCCAAGCATGCTGGCCGAAGGCGCCAAAACCGTATACGCCAACGGCCGCAATATCGTGCGTGTTGGTCATCGCAGCACCTGCGATGGCAACGTCAATGATGGCTGCAAGACCATCGTTGAAGCCATCGAAACGGCCGTGGTCCATGAGGTCAAAGACAGCCGCTCACCTGAGCTGCGCTGGGCTAACATCATTGCGAATCTGCTGCCATTGCCACGCGGAAGAAAGCCAAAGCCTGGCGCCGATGCAGCACCACAGCAGCCGAAGCCGAAGCCGAAACCCGACACGCCGCCACAACAAAAACCGAAGCCTGACGCGGCGTCGCAAACAAAGCCGAAGCCAGACCCTGCTCCGCAACATAAGCCGCAGCAGGAGTCGAAGCCGAGTCAAACAACGGCTTCAAAGCAAGATCCCGCACCTGCGCCCAATAATTCAAAACCCGCTACCACCTCGTCCAAAGGCAAAGGCTGCGATACAGGGGAATGTACTAAGGTAGGTGAGCCTGTAGACATCGGCACCGGCGACTTTCTGCAGCAATGGCCGGCGCTGGCGCTGCCGGGAACCCTACCGCTACAGCTCACCCGCAGCTATCGCTCGACGGCGTCTTTCAGTGGTGCATTCGGCGACAAATGGATGGACGAATGGTCCCAGCGGCTGGAGCTGGACGCCGATACCGCAACCTTGCATACGCCGCACGGCGCGACGCTCGTATTCCATACGCCGGATGACGAGGTCCAAGCAGTCAATCTGCGCGAACGCCGTTACTGCCTGTTCGGCAAGCGCTCGAAGGTGCTGCGGCTGTTCGATCGCCGGACCCGTACCGTGCTCAGCTTTGGTCAGGAAGCTGGCCGGCAGCGATACCTGAGCGACATCGAAGATCTCAACGGCAACCGCATCCGTTTTCAATACGAAAATGGCGCACTCGCCCGCATTGAGCACAGCGACGGCTACGCTTTGCTGGTGCAGTGTCAGGGTCGCCGAATCACATCGGTGCAGGTGCAGGGCGGGGCAGAAGATGGCATGGAGCTGGTGCGCTGCACCTATGATGCTGATGGACGCCTCGCGCAATGCCGTAGCCATCAGTTTGGAACCCTGTTCCACGGCTATGATCGCGACGGCCGCATGCTGCGCTGGCACGATACCGCACTCACCGGCGCACACGTCACGTACGACGCCAAGGGAAGGGTGCTCAGCACGCGCACCGACAGTGGTCACTATGAAGACCGCTTCGTCTACGACGACGCGCAGAACTGTGCCCTCTACTACGACGCCGAAGGCGGCTGCAGCCAGTACTTCCATAATGCAGAAGGCCTGATCAGCTGCCTGATCGATCCGCTGGGCCATCACTGGCTGACGGAATGGGACGAGAACAACCGAAAACTGTCGCAAACCGATCCGCTGGGTCGTGTGACCCGCTTCCAGTACAACGATTTCGACGAACTGATCGAGGTCACCCATCCGGATGAGTCATGGGAGCGTTATGGCTACAGCAGCCTTGGTGCCATTACGTCAGCGGCCAGTTCGGAAGGAACTAAGTGGACGTTCCGCCATGATGCGCGCGGAAACCTGATTGCTGCGATCAATCCGCTCGGTCGACGTATAAGCTATCGCCTAAGCGGGAACGGACAGCTGCTGCGGCAGGAGAATCCAGATGGCACGCAGCTGCGCCTGGACTACGACCGCTACCAGCGGATCAACAAGCTGACCCGTGCCGACGGCAGCCACCACACCCTGCACAAGGATCTGTTCGGCAGAGTAGTGGAGAGCCAGGACGCACTCGGCCAGCAGACCCGCTATGAACATGCCGGTCATGCCAATCCGCGTGGCTCGGTAAGCAAGGTGACTCTGGCTGACGGCAGTACGCAGCAGATCAGCTACGACAGCGAACGCCTGCCCATCCGTCATAGCGACGGCGAAGGCCGCACTACCAAGTACCAGTACGGCGCCTTCGATCTGCTGGAGAGCGTCCACTATCCGGCGGGCGGCGGGTTGCAGCTGGGCTACGACAAGCTCACCCGGCTGGTCTGCGTGACCAATGGCGCCGGCGAAAGCTATCGCTATCAGTACGACGCTGCCGGGCGGCTGGTTGCCGAGACCGATTACGGCGGCGCGCGTACCCGCTACGAACACAACGCCGCAGGTTGGTTGCATACAACCCACCGTCCGGATGGCTCCACGCTGGGCTACGACTACGACCTGGCCAGTGGTCGCTTGCTTGCCATCCGCCGTTGCTCGGCCAATGCAGACAACCCGAGCGTCGATACCGAACTCGACTACGACGATGACGGCCGCCTGATCCGCGTTACCCATGGCGATAGCGTGCTCGAATACGAACGCGATGCCGTAGGCCGCCTACTGGCCGAACGCAGCAACGGCCGCGAGGTGCGCTGGAGCTACGACGAACTCACCGGTGCTCCCAATGAACTGAGCGCGGGCCATCAGGTGCAGTGGGCGTACGACGTCAACGGCGCCCTGAGCACGCTGGGCATCGAAGGCCACGCACCGCTGCAGATTCAGCGCGATGCCTTGGGCCGCGATGTGCAGTGGCAAAGCGCAGCAGGCTTTCAGTTGGCGCAGCAGTTCAATCCGCTGAGCCTGCTTACCAAGCAAACTGCCGGCAGTACGCCAAGTGCGGATGCTTTGTCGTACCCATCGCAAACCTATGGGCTGCACGCGCAGGCAACAGTGGTGCAGCGTGGCTACCAGTACGACCGTGCCTTCAATCCCGTGCAGATTGACGACCAGCGCTGGGGTAGCAGTCGTTTCCGCTACAACGGCAACAACCAGATCATCGGCCAGCATCTGGACGGCAGCGGGCAGCAGCCATCGCTGGACGAAAGCTTCGACTACGACGGTGCCCTGAATCTGGTCAGCCGCACGTTGTCGAATCTGCCAGGGGTAGAGCGCCACAGCGTGCAGCAGCGTGCCGGCCGCACGGTCCGCCAAGGTGGCACTACGTATCGCTACGACGCGCAGGGCCGCCTGCAGGAGAAGGCCGAGCAACCCAATGGCTTCCGACCGCAACACTGGAGCTACCGCTGGGATGCCGACAACCGGTTGATCGAGTTGACCACGCCCAAGGGCGAGCGCTGGCGCTATGCCTACGATGGGCTTGGGCGGCGTATCCGCAAGCTCAAAGTGATTGCGGGCGGGCTGCGGGATTCGGCGCATGCCGGCGGCGAAGCAACAGGCGGAGGCGGTGGATCAGCAGCAGTTCGATCCGCGCATACGCGCCGCGTTGTAGTGGGCGAGGAATACTTGTGGAGCCGTGACCAGTTGATTGAAGCGGCGCCGATCTACGCCGACGGCACCGTCGCCTATGACCAAGCCACGCAATGGGCCTACGCACCCGGCGGCCTGACCCCGCTCGCACAGAAGCGGGCAGACAAGCTCTGGTATGTCGTCTCCGACCACGTCGGTACGCCACGCGAACTTCTGGACGAAACCGGCGAGTTGGCATGGAGCAACAACCCCAAGGCCTGGGGCCAGCAGCGTGTATGGAGCCGAGCAGCCGCCAACGACGATGCAGTGGACTGCCCGATCCGCTTCCCCGGCCAGTATTACGACGCCGAGAGCGGACTGCACTACAACCGGCATCGCTACTATGATCCGGACAGTGCGCAGTACTTGTCGCCTGATCCGCTGGGTTTAGAAGGTGGATTCAGGCCGCAAGGGTATGTTGATAACCCGAATACGCATGTTGATCCGTTGGGGTTGAATAGTTGCGAGCTTACCGGCAACGGCTGGAAGTTTGATAGCGCAAAGGATGTAGACCTGAGAGGGACGGGGAAAACGTATAGAGATGCTCTAAATGAGGCATTTCAACGCACTGGGGTGCCGAAGGAAGACTTTGAGATAGTTGCTTGGGGGAAGGATCAATACGGGAAAACTATTCCCGTTGAATGGAGTGGTCCAGGCGGCGCTAGCGTAAACATGGACATTCCAGTATGGAATAATGTGAAGACGAACGGTGAGCTTGGTATGGGGCCGCATGCGCCTCATATCGGCTACCAGACTCCGGGAAAGCCAAAGCTGGTCGGGCACATTTTCGTAGACGACGTTCCGTCGACGAGGTAGCAATGCATAAATTCAGTAAAGCAAGAGAGTTGATCAACTCCGCGAGACAGCTTGGCTTGGATGCGGAATTGGCCGAGCCGGGTTACGCAGGCGAATATATTCGAAAGGTGCTTGGAAAATTCAAGCCATTTAGAGTCAGTGGCCACCTGCAGATCGGTGGCGGCGCGATGTCCGTCCCTACGGAAGGAAACGAGTACGCGCTTTCGAAACAACTCAAAGAGGAAATGGGTTGTGTCTTCTTTGAGCAGGGAATTTTGGATAGAAACAATTTGGTTGTCTTTAAAAATGCCACGGAGATTTCATTGGCAATAGAGCACAGCTTCGGTATGGAGTATTTTATCTCTAACGAAGGCGCGAGCTATCTGATTGCAGTGAATTTCTACGGAATTGAGTTTGCTGGCGATATCGAAATTCGTGATATGACGACGGGGTGAATGCACGTCAAGCTCATGGGAAATTCTGGATTTGATTTTTATGCGGTTGTCAGAGTCAAGGTTGGGGCGGATCGCCCTGTTCTGCAGGCCATTGATGGGCGAGTCGGCGCAGTCTTAGGCATGGCTCAAGCCGAAGACGGGTCATGGACCTATGCGGTTCATATTATTGATCTGGACGAATCGTGGAGTATTGGGGAGTCGGAGCTTGTTGCGACCGGCCGCACTATGAAACGAAAAGACTTCTACGGAGGCGAAGTGCTCTCTGTCGAAGTTGATAGAAAATGGAGAGGGGAGCGTTCGCCTGATGAGTAGGTAAAGGCCAGTAAGTTCAGTCATCAGGGAAAGTGCATCAGATGTTCATTTTTGAGAAGTATCGCTTTGACTATGCTGGAATTTCAAAAGTGATTGCAGCGGGAAATGAGCTGCGCGTCACCTATAGCGATTGGCGTGAGCAAGAGTGCACTCTTATTTTTACACGCGCCGCTGGGTATCAGTGGTTTAGTCCTGAAGGCCGTGCACTCAGTCATGGGTCGGTCGAAGCTGAAGATCCGTTTATCGCTGGCTTGTGAGAAGGCTGATGAGGACTCGATTCACAACGATGTTGAAGTTACGCTGCTCCTCGACCGCTGGATATCGCCGGCGCGGTGAGTATGTTTAAGAAGGGCGCTAATCTTAACGGCCAGGCTCAATGGGCAAGTGAACCTGACCCCGTTGATTGGATCTCAATTTCTATTTCGGCGGTGAAACGGCATCTCGCACTATCAGTACGGTGCCCTTGATCTGCTGGAGCACGTGTACTATCCGCCAAGCGGTGGCCTGCAGTTGGGCTACGACAAGCTGACCCGGTTGGTCTCCGTCACGGCAGCGGCTAAAGCTAGCACTATCACTACGACCCTGCTGGCCAGCTGGTTGCTGAGACCGACTACAGCGGGTACGTACCCGCTACGAGCACAACGCCGCAGGCTGGCTGCACACATCCCATTGTCCGGATAGCTCCACGTTGGGCTATGAATATGACTATGACTTGGCCAATGGTGGCTTGCAGGCTATCCGCCACCACTCAGCCCATGCAGACAACCCGAACGTGGATATTCTCTCCCATTGGGAAAGTCACCCTTCTGGCCCGTAGGTAATTGACTGAACTATGAATCTCGAAGACGTTCTGCTCGCTTCTAAACACGAGGTTAGTCACAGCGTCGACGGAAGACTTTCTCTGTCGACTCGAAAGAAAGTTTTAGTGGCTCTTGGTACTAGTGGCGGGTCGCCTGATTTGGAGCAGACTGGGTTTAGGCGACGCGTACTGCTGGACGCTCTATGCGTGCGACATGTTATGCGCGTGTGGAGTGAACACTTTCCCGGACATGATGGTCCTGAGGTGATGCTTTCGACGGCCTTTAGTGTGGCTAATGAGGCCATGTCTCTAGATCGGGCGCAGAGGTTACGGGACAGTTTTTATGTCGATGCAATCGATGGCAGGGACTACTCGGTTGATCAGGCTCCCGCGATGTTCGTCGCACATGCTGGGTGAGGAGCATCGAAGACTCTCTGCCAGAGGAAAGTGAGGATGAGGACCTCGATCCTGAAAGTTATTTGCCCAGCTACCTTTGCGCATCGGCTTGCGCCGGCGGCCTCAACGGTGATCATGCGGCGAGAGTGGAAGATCGGCGCTCCTTCTGGATGTGGTACCTCGATGAAGCGGTACCCGCTGTGATGTCCAGTGAGATCTGACGTCGCATCATGGTCGAGCGCGGAAATCTGGTTGGTGCACGCGGTCCGCTGGGATAACGACGTCCACCCAAGATTGAGTAACACAGTTGCTTGGAGTCCAATCCTCAATGACGAGGAGATTGAAGGTCTTACTATCGCTTCGCCTCAGGCCAAGCGGGTAACGCGCAGGCGCTGCTAAAAAAAGAGCAGCGTCCTGCGCGCCATTGGCAGATGCTGCGACGATCAGCTCTCGCTTGCTGCCGGGTCTTCGACGTGGGACAGGTTGATGCGGTGCTTCCTGGCGTAGGCATCCTGCATCTGGTCCAGCTCATCGGTGAGCTTGTCGAACTTGGTGCCGGTCGCATCCATTGCTTCAAGCAACGGTGCTGCCTGTTCGTCGCTGAAACCATCCGGCAGGTCGGTCAGCTTGAGCATGGCGTCGTACCAGACCACCGCCTCGTCCAGCGAGGTCACCAACTTGGCGTGCAGCTCGGTGGCATCGTCCGGGGTCTTCAGCGCCTTCATCCGCTCGCGCATGTCCACCGCTTCCTGGCGCGCATTGCCCAGGCGGGACTTGAAGTTGGACAGGCCTTTGCGGTCCGCCATGGCCTGGGTCAGGCGTTCGGCATCGTTGCCGCCGCTCCATTGGTTGACCTTTTCAATCAGGCCGTTCCAGGTACTGATGTTGCTGTCCATGTATTCGCTGGCGGACGGGCCGGTCAACTGGCTGCAGGCGGCGAGCAGAACAAGCAACAGCGGGGCAAATCGATACAGCACTTTCATTGATTTCTCCTTTGACATTGATAGTGGCATCCGTACACAAGCCATGGATCATAGCGTCATGATGGCTACAGTCGCTGTAGATCGCCCTGGGGCTTGAGCGGGAGCGAGAAAGTCGTCTATGCCCGAGAGCGGCGGGCAGAAGAAGCCGAAACAGACCGGGGCGGCGTCTTGATCAGCGCTATCTGCGTACCTACGCCTTTGAAGTAACGCTATCAGCAGGCGGAGACGTGCAAGGCGCCGGTATCCGCCCTGCGGCGGTGGCCGGTGGGACGGCGGTCGATTGCAGCGGGCGCAGCAGCATCACCCGCCGGTGCCGGATCACGCGATTGGCGGCTGGTGATGGCTGGCAGGGAGCGAGGTGCCCGCTGGCGGCTGCCCGGCCAGCGGTGCCAATCAATTTGCCGGCCGGCCCTTGAAAGGCCCCCAGCCAGCCCCATCTCCCAGACAAGCCCGTTCGACGGGTCTTTTTACGCGTGATGCCGGCATCCCCTTGGTTTTACCGCCGGTGTCGCCGGAATTTCAGGCCAATCAATTACTTAAGAGGTCTTTCATGAGCATCAAGCCGCTTCACGACCGCGTTGTGGTCAAGCCGATCGAAGCCGACGAAATCTCCGCCGGCGGCATCCTGATCCCGGATTCGGCCAAGGAAAAGTCCACCAAGGGTGAAGTCGTGGCCGTGGGCCCGGGCAAGCCGCTGGACAACGGTTCGGTGCGTGCCCCCTCGCTGAAGGTCGGCGACAAGGTCATCTACGGCCAGTACGCCGGTTCGTCCTACAAGGCCGAAGGCGTCGAGTACAAGGTGCTGCGCGAAGACGACGTGCTGGCCATCATCGGCTGATTGCCTTTGCAGCGGTGATTCGCGATTGGGAGTGGCAAAGGCGCGTTGCGCCGACCTTCCCCCCGTCCTCGAAGCACCGCTGCTGATTTACCCCTTTTCTATTTTCCAATCCCCATTCCCGAGGTTTCAAGACAATGGCTGCCAAGGATATTCGTTTCGGTGAAGACGCTCGTTCGCGCATGGTGCGCGGCGTCAATGTTCTCGCCAATGCCGTCAAGGCAACCCTGGGCCCGAAGGGCCGCAATGTCGTGCTCGAGAAGAGCTTCGGCGCCCCGACCATCACCAAGGACGGCGTGTCCGTCGCCAAGGAAATCGAACTGGCTGACAAGTTCGAGAACATGGGCGCGCAGATGGTGAAGGAAGTTGCTTCGCGCACCAATGACGACGCTGGCGACGGCACCACCACCGCCACCGTGCTGGCCCAGGCCCTGATCCGCGAAGGCGCCAAGGCCGTTGCTGCCGGCATGAACCCGATGGACCTCAAGCGCGGTATCGACAAGGCTGTCATCGCCGCCGTCGCCGAGCTGAAGAACATCTCCAAGCCCACCACCGACGACAAGGCAATTGCCCAGGTCGGCACCATCTCGGCCAACTCGGACGAGTCGATCGGCAACATCATTGCCGAAGCGATGCAGAAGGTCGGCAAGGAAGGCGTGATCACGGTTGAAGAAGGTTCGGGTCTGGAAAACGAGCTGGACGTCGTCGAGGGCATGCAGTTCGACCGCGGCTACCTGTCGCCGTACTTCATCAACAACCAGCAGTCGCAGACCGCTGACCTGGAAGACCCGTACATCCTGCTGCACGACAAGAAGATCTCCAACGTGCGTGAGCTGCTGCCGGTGCTGGAAGGCGTCGCCAAGGCCGGCAAGCCGTTGCTGATCATCGCTGAAGACATCGAAGGCGAAGCGCTGGCTACGCTGGTGGTCAACACCATCCGTGGCATCGTCAAGGTCGTGGCCGTCAAGGCACCGGGCTTCGGCGACCGTCGCAAGGCGATGCTGGAAGACATGGCCGTGCTGACCGGCGGCACCGTGATCTCCGAAGAAGTTGGCCTGTCGCTGGAAAAGGCCACCATCAAGGACCTGGGCCGCGCCAAGAAGGTGCAGGTTTCCAAGGAAAACACCACCGTCATCGACGGCGCCGGCGATACCGCTGCCATCGAGTCCCGCGTCAAGCAGATCAAGGCCCAGATCGAAGAAACCTCTTCGGACTACGACCGCGAGAAGCTGCAGGAACGCGTTGCCAAGCTGGCCGGCGGCGTTGCCGTGATCAAGGTCGGTGCTTCGACCGAAATCGAAATGAAGGAAAAGAAGGACCGCGTTGACGACGCCCTGCACGCTACCCGCGCAGCCGTCGAAGAAGGCGTGGTCCCGGGCGGCGGCGTCGCCCTGGTGCGCGCTGTCACCGCACTGGCTGGCCTGAAGGGCAACAACGAAGACCAGAACCACGGCATCCAGATCGCCCTGCGCGCGATGGAAGCGCCGCTGCGCGAAATCGTTGCCAACGCCGGTGAAGAGCCGTCGGTCATCGTCAACCGCGTCAAGGAAGGTACCGGCAGCTTCGGCTACAACGCCGCCACCGGCGAATTCGGCGACATGCTGGAATTCGGCATCCTGGACCCGACCAAGGTGACCCGTTCGGCGCTGCAGAACGCAGCCTCGATCGCTGGCCTGATGATCACCACCGAAGCCATGGTCGCCGAAGCTCCGAAGAAGGACGAGCCGGCCATGGGCGGCGGCGGAATGGGCGGCATGGGTGGCATGGGCGGTATGGACTTCTAAGTCCGCCGCAGCCTCATCGCTGCTTGTAGTACACAAAACCCCGCCGCAAGGCGGGGTTTTGTTTTGTCTTGCTCCCTCCCTTTGCCGAAGGCAAGGGGAGGGTTGGGGAGGGGTTGGCTTTTGGGGCCTTTCGCGTGTTGCCGGCTTCGCGGCTTACGCCGCTCCTACATGGCGGATGCATTGCTGGGAAGGCCTCTGCCGAGCATGGCTCGGCACTACAGGCTCCCTCCCTTTCGCGCAGCGAAGGGGAGGGTTGGGGAGGGGTGCTTTGGGGGCCTTCCAAGCGGTGCCGGCTTCGCGGCTTACGTCGCTCCTACATAGGCGGATGCATTGCTGGGAAGGCCTCTGCCGAGCATGGTTCGGCACTACAGTGCCGTTGCTACAGGCTGATGCATTGCTGGGAAGGTTTCTGCCGAGCATGGCCCGGCACTACAGGTGGCTGTTTGCCCATTGCACGATGCTGCTGGCTGGCATCGCGCCGGACTGCCGGGCTATCTCGCGGCCGCCGTGGATCAGCACCATCGTTGGAATGCTGCGGATGTTGTAGCTGCTGGCGATGGCCGGTTCTGCCTCGGTGTCCAGTTTGCCCAGGCGCATGCGCGGCTCCAGTTGCACGGCGGCCTTGGCGAACTCTGGTGCCATCTGCCGGCACGGCCCGCACCAGCTGGCCCAGAAATCCACCAGCAGTGGAATCTGTGAGCGGCTGGCATGCGCTTCGAAACTGGCGGCGCTCAATGCAATCGGCGCGGCGTTGAACAAGGCCTGATGGCAACGCCCGCAGGACGGTGCCTGTGACAGACGATCAGCGGGAACGCGGTTGATCGCATTGCAATGCGGGCAGGCAATCTGCAGCGGTTCGGCGGTGGTGTCGTTCATCGGATGACCATACGGCGTGGGACCAGCCAACATTATGCGCTGCAGTGCTGAACCGTCCATCGCATGTCCGGCCATCACATCACTCAAGGCGAACTCAAGGCGTATTGCAAAGTCCCAGCGCGGCCAGTTCGGCCTTCTGCGCATCGGGCAGGGCGGCCATCGTGGCGCTATCGCCGCAGGCCGCGCGCACCGCATCGATATTATCGGCGCGCAGCAGTACGCCGCCGTTGGAGGTGGCGGAGGTATCGCCCTTGCCGGCTCGTGTTGCCGGTGTCGCGGTCGCGGCTGCACGCACCGGTTGCTTGCGTGCGGCACCCTGGCCGAGCAGGCGCAGGCTTGAAAGCTGTGAACCGCGGGCGAGCACGATGTGGTCGCGGGCAATGCTGTGCACGCGCAGGCCGTTGCCGATGTCCTGGCCGATATGCAGGGTCTGTGATGCCGCGCCGGCTTGCTGCAGCACTGCCAGCGAGCGTTCGGCCTGCGGGTGTACGAAGGTGGCCAGCAAACGAAGTGACTGGGTGTTGCTGGTGGCGTACAGCGGCGGCCGCTGCGTCGCTGCAGCCGGCTGCGCCAGGGCCGCATTGCCGAAGGCGGCGCAGGCACAGATGCCGATCCAGGCGAGCAGCGGCAGGGAGGGAATTGATGGCTTCATTGGCGGATGGAATAGCCCGGGGCACGAGGCCCCGGGCAGGTGCGGATTACTGGATGTTCAAACCGCGCAGCACAACCAGGTTGTTGGGACTGAGCAGCGTCAGCAGTGCGTTGTCGTTGGCGCTGAGCCCGTTCCAGCGCTGGTTGACGCCGTTGGTGCACGAGTAGGTGATCAGCTTGCCGCGGCCGTTGGTGAGGAAGCCACCGGACAGATCGAGGCAGCTGTTGTTGCGGCCGATCTTCGGCAGTGCGCTCAGGTCGAACATCTGCGCATCCAGGGTGCGATCACAGGTGTTCAAGGTCACCGCGCCGTTGTTGCCACCGTTGCCGGCCAGGCACAGTGCCGGGTTGGCCGCACTGTGGATGGCGCCACGCAGGTCGGCCATCCACAACTCGTTGTCGGCGCCGGTGCAGGTGCTTGCGTCGGCGATGTAGACCGCCGGTTTGCCGTCCACCTGTTCGGTCTTCAGGCAATGCTTGCTGTTGGTGACCAGCATCGGCTGCGCGGCCGGCAGCAATGGCGTCTGCCGCAGGCCCAGCGTGTCCAGCAGGGCCTTGAGTGCTTCCACCGCGGCGGTGTTGTTGCTGCCCTGCAGATCGCTGCGGTAGCGGTTCATCCAGCGGTTGAGACGGGTGGCCTTGTTCTCCTGGGCGATGTAGGCATCACGCACCTGCTTGGCATCGGCGGACAGCCCGGTGGGGTTGTTGCCCCAGCTGGCATACAGCAGGTTGCCGCGGCTGCCGAGGTTGACCAGTGGCTTGCCACCGGCGGCGATCAACAGCTGGTCGAGCTCGGGCATTTCCACCGCACGCAGGGCGCTGTAACCGGCTTCCTTGCCGACCACCACCGGTGCCTTCATCGGCGGCAGGTTCTGCGGGAAGCTCATCGTTGCCAGCGTGCTGGCTGCCGCTCCGGGTTCCTGGCATTGCAGGCTGGCCTGCTGCGGGTTATCGGCCTGGGCCAGATTGACGTGCAGCTTGTTGACCGAGTTGGTCTGCAGCACGGTGGGGGCTACTGCAATACGCTTGCTGCTGCCACCGGCAAAGCTCACCTGCAGCCAGCATTGGCGGGTGCTGGCGTTGTCGATCGGTGTCGGCAGGTCGAACACATTGCCCCAGTTGCCACGGAATGCGGGGTACAAAAGCGCCTTGCCGGTGCTGGGGTCGTAGCCGCCGAGCACGGTGAACACCGGTGTGCCGACCAGGCGTGGCTTGAGGTAGTTGCCGTCCGGCGAGTTGAAGAACAATTCCTTGCTGGTCGGCACCTTGCCGGTTACCGGTTCCATCTGACGGGTGTTCGCATTCCAGCCGAGGTAGCCGGTCGCCGAACTCTGCGAGGGCACCGGCTTGTTCAAGCGCGGCTGGATGGCGATCTTGGTGCTGTAGCCGGTGTAATGGGTATAGCGCGACAGTGCACTGGAGAAACCACCACCGGCCATTGCGTCGGTGGCAAAGCTGTAGGTGTCGTCATAGATCGGCATGCCGTTCAGGGCGCCGTTCTTGGCCTGCCGCCAATGGAAATTGGCACGCATGCGCTTGCGGTAGGCGATGTAACCCCAGCCGCTGTCGTGGTGGTGGCCGGACAGGAAGTAGTTGTCACCGGACTGGCCCGGGTAATGGCCCAGCCCGTAGTGATGGCCGATCTCGTGGCTGAATTCATTGCCGCTGGTGGAGTACAGCGTCAGCATGCCGTTGCCGCCGCTCAGGCCATGGCTCTGCTTGCCGTTGCTGTACATGCCGACGGCGTGGTGCGCCACCACGTTCTGGAACCACTGCGGCTGCGACTGCCCGGCCATGCCGGAGGCGGTGGCACCGAAGTTGGCCAGGTTGATGCCGACGCTGACCGTGGATTTGCCGGTGTTCTCGCGCATGTCACCGGCATATACACCACCTTCGCCGGTACTGGCGGTGTCGTAGATGGTGCCGTTGGCGACCATCACCTTGTCCAGCTTCATCGGCTCGTAATAGGCCACGGTCATGCGTGCGGCGGGGATGGTCTGGAAGTAATCCGCTGCGCCCTGCTCGGGGTTTTTCAGCAGCCAGAAGGCATCGGTTTCAGCCGGTGGGTCGGTGAGCATGCCCAGGCGGATGTTGTGCACCACCAGCTCGGCCGGCGCACCGAAATCGATCTTGTCGGCAGCAAGGCTGCCACTGCGGGCCTTGTCGTCGGTGATGCTCAGGCTCATGCCGGGCTTTACCCAATCCCACGGCAGGCGCGTGGTCCAGGCGCGGCGGGAATAGTTGTAGTCGGGCCGGCCGTCGGTGTTGTTGTAGTCCGAGCGGTACATGGAATTGGGGTGGAGCAGCTGTGCGGTACCCATCACCGTGCCATCCACCGAGACGGTCACGTTGAGCGCGTCGATATCCTTCAGCGATGGATCCGGGGTGACCAGCAGCAGGGCTTCGCGCTCGGTGGTTAGGCGTGGCATGTTCTTGGCTTCATTGCCGCTGGGGTCGACCGTGTGGCTCTGGCCGAACTGGATCATCGCCGGCAGCGAGCCAACCAGGTCATTGCGTACCGCGCGCACCGCGCCGCTGGGATCGATGTCGTAGAAACCCTTCAGGTCCACTTCGTCATAGCGGGCCGAAGTGGGCTCCGGGTAGGGGTCGGCAGGGGTAGGCGTGGGTTCGGGCTCAGGCTCGGGTGTCGGTGGCACCGGAGGGATGGTTTCGCCGCCATTGCCGCCTTCACTGCCGCCGCTGCCAGCCTCGCCGCCAGTGCCTGCGCCGTTGCCATCGCCACCGGAGCCGCCTACATCGATATCGTTGCCGAAGCCGGTGTCGCCGTTGCCTTCATCGGTGGGCGGGTCGGGTACAACCGGCACCGAGGTGTCGCCGCCGTTGCCGCTGCCAGTCTCTTTGTCTGCCGGTGCTTCGCTTTTGTCGCATGCTGCGAGCAGCACCATGCTCATTGCCAGCGCAAGCGCGCGCAGGTTGATTGCGTTGTTCAAGTAGTTCTCCCCTTGTTTTGAACTATTGCGGTGAAACCGAACAGCCCGTTCCGGCCCCAAACCGGTGGCTGGGCTGCTCGTGGATGAACGTGTCAGCGATCGGGTGTCCGCGTGCCGCCACGTTCAGAAGCTCCCTGGCCGCGATCGAACAGTTGTTCGGGCGAGGGAGGTAAAGGATTGGCGTACTTGCCGTGCGCGCTGGGCGTTTGCCGCAGATCCAGATACTTGCGCTCGCTCATGTCGCTGGCTGCACTCTGGCCGAGGATCACCGTCGGGCGCAGGAACACCATCAGATTGCGTTTGACCCGGGTGTCGCTGGTGGAGCTGAACAACCTGCCCAGGCCGGGAATGCTGCCAAGCAAGGGCACGCTGGCGCGGGTATGGGTGACGTCATCCTGGATCAGGCCGCCGAGCACGATCACCTGCCCATCGTTGGCCAGGATGGTGCTCTTGATCGAGCGCTTGTTGGTGATCACATCGGACAAGGTGATGCCTGCGGGCGTTGCCGCCAGCGAGGAGATCTCCTGTTCGATTTCCAGGCGCAGCGTGCCGCCCTGGTTGATATGCGGCGTCACCTTGAGGGTCACGCCGATGTCCTGGCGCTGGATGGTGGTGAACGGATTGCTGGTGCCATCGCCGGTGGTGGTGTACGAGCCGGTCTGGAACGGCACGTTCTGCCCAACCAGGATTTCCGCCGGTTCGTGATCCAGGGTCAGCAGCGTCGGCGTGGACAGCAGGTTGTTCTTGGAATTGGTCGACAGCGCGGTCACCAGTGCGCCGAAGTTGCTGTTGCCGATGCCGAGAATGGCGCCTGAAGGCAGCGATGTCGGCGTGGTACCGGCGGCCAGCGAACTGAGCAGAGTGCCGATCGACAGCCCGGTGTTGTTGTAGTTGACCCCGCCCACGCCGTTGCTGCGCGAGCCGCCATCCAGCGCCCATTGCACGCCGAGCGCGTCTTCGATGTCGCCGGAGATCTCGACGATGGCCGCTTCCACCAGTACCTGCGAGCGCGGGATGTCCAGCTGCCGGACGATGTCGGTCAGTACCTGCAGCATTTCGGGCTTTGCGTGGATGACGACAGCGTTGAGGCTTTCATCGGCGCGGATCAGGGTGCCGGTCTGGGTCTGTTTGTCATCGCCTTCCTGCTTGATCGAATCGCCGATGGCGCCCAGGGTCTGCGCCATCTGCTTGGCATCGCCGTGCTGCAGGCGGATCACCTGGGTGGTGGTGGAACGGGGCGCATCCACGTCCAGCGAGCGCGCCAGTTCCAGCAATCGCTGGCGGGCTTGCTCCGGGCCGAAGATCAGCAGGCGGTTGGTGCGGGTGTCGGCCAGCACCTTGGTGGCCGAGCCTGCGCTGGTCGCGCCAAGGCTGGCCTGCAGCAGCTTCTGCAGGTTCTCCACGCTGGCGAACTGCACCTCGTAGTCGGCATGACCATGCAGCTTGGGCGCATCCAGCTGCCGCAGCAGTGCCTCGATGCGGGCGATATTGCCGCGCCGGTCGCTGATGATCAGCGAATTGGAGGTGGGCACCGCAGCCAGATGTGCGTTGGCCGGAACCAGCGGTCGCAGCATCGGCAGCAGCTCGGTGGCAACGCTGTGCTGCACCGTGAGCACGCGGGTCTCGATCGCATCCGCGCCGCGGCCACGGCCATCGGCAAACACATGCGCCTCATCGTTGGGCACCACCCGGGTCTGGGTGTCTTCCTCGATCACCGCAAAACCGTGGATCGTCATCACCGACAGGAACAGGCGCCGCACTTCCGGCAGGCTCATCGGCTCCTGGGTGCTGACGCTGACTTCGCCGACCACGCGCGGGTCGATGATCAAGGTGTCGCCGGTGATGTTGGCCACGGCACCAATGAAGTCACGGATATCCGTGTCCTTCATGTTGATGCTCCATTGCTGGGGGGAAGCGCTGGCCGGCGCGGCGCTGCTGGCCAGTGGCCAAAGCAGCGCGGCCAGCAATACAAAGCGGTGCAGCGCAATGCGCACAGAGGAGGTGATCATTCGGCGGCGCCTGCAGGCAACACGGCGGTGCTGGCGTGAGCGCTCGGGAAGTCCAGCCTGCCGGTGCTGCCATTGCGGCTGAACAACACATGGTCATGGGCAACCTGCTGCAGCACTACGCCGGGCAGGAACTCCTCGCCGGTGAACACGTTGACCGCGCCCTGGCCTACGATGCGGATCAGTGCCTGCGATTGCTGCGGGTCGGCGGCGACGATGCAGCCCTGCAGCTGCGTGCCTTGCAGATCGGCAGCGCTGGCGGTTGCAGTAGCGCTGCCGAACAGCCGCTGCAGCATCTGCGGCGACAGCGCAGGCGCGCGCGGCGGCGCCACATCGGCGCTGGCCGGCAGCTGGCGCATCTGCAGATAGATCTGGCGCGCCTGCCATGACAAGGCAGCCGCTCCGGAAAGCGTGATGAGGATCGCGACGACCCTGGGCAGCAGTTTGGAAATATCAGACTGGAACATCGGTGTTACGGCATCTCCCCTGGCAAAAACCGCCCTGGCAAAAACAGCGCGCACAAGGGGAAGCCCGCTGCTCTTTTCGGGCAACGTAGCGCCAAGGTCTCTGGTTTTCCCCTGTATTCGCAATGACAGATTTTGCGAAGCCGGTACTCTAGCTGCGTCCGTAAGAGAGGCGATGCAAACAGCTGCAAATTTGTGACGAGCATCCGGAAAGCGACGGCGCAATCACACCTTTCTGACTAGAACGTGGCATTTTTCCGGCACAAATCTTCAGGGGGAAGTGTGACATCGCTCCGCGCAGTGATGTCACCTTGCAGGTATCAATGGTTGAAATCGAGCTCACGGCAACGCCGGCGGCGGCTGGCGGCGTGCCCGTGGCGCGTTTGCCGTTTGCGTTTGCGCGCCGCCATGGCGTGCTGCTGCTTGACGACGGCGATGCACGGATGGTCTGCCGCGCCGATGCCACGATGAGTGCACTGGCCGAGGCGCAGCGCATCGGCGGGCGGCCGCTGGCACAGCACACGGTGGCTGATGAAGCGTTCGAGCAGCTGCTGCAGCAGGCCTATCAACAGGACTCCGGCAGTGCCATGAGCATGGCCGACGAGCTCGGCGAGAGCATGGATCTGGCCAGCCTGGTGGAGGGCCTGGAACAGGTCGAGGACCTGCTCGAGCAGCAGGACGATGCGCCCATCATCCGCTTGATCAATGCATTACTTGGCGAAGCGCTGGCCGAACACGCCTCCGACATCCACATCGAAACCTTCGAGCGGCGGCTGGTGGTGCGCTTCCGCGTGGACGGCATCCTGCGCGACGTGGTGGAGCCACGGCGCGAGCTGGCGGCCTTGCTGGTATCGCGCATCAAGGTGATGGCGCGGCTGGATATCGCCGAAAAAAGATTGCCGCAGGACGGCCGCATCTCGGTGCGGGTAGGCGGGCGCGAGGTGGATATCCGTGTTTCCACCTTGCCCGCGGCCAATGGCGAACGGGTGGTGCTGCGATTGCTGGACAAACAGTCCGGCAAGTTGTCGCTGCAACACCTGGGGATGCGCGTGCGCGATGTCGGGGTGATGCAGTCCATGCTGTGCCGCCCGCACGGCATCGTGCTGGTCACCGGCCCCACCGGTGCCGGCAAGAGCACCACCCTGTATGCCGGCCTGCGTGCCATCAACAACCGCCAGCGCAACATCCTGACCGTCGAAGATCCCATCGAGTACCACCTCGATGGCGTCGGCCAGACCCAGGTCAACAGCCGTATCGAGATGACCTTCGCGCGTGGCCTGCGCGCCATCCTGCGGCAGGATCCGGATGTATTGATGGTTGGCGAGATCCGCGACAACGAAACCGCACGCATCGCCGTGCAGGCCTCGCTTACCGGCCATCTGCTGCTGTCCACGCTGCATACCAACAGCGCGGTGGGTGCGGTCACGCGCCTGCTGGACATGGGCGTGGAATCGTTCCTGCTGTCTTCCTCGCTGCTTGGCGTGCTGGCACAGCGGCTGGTACGCCGTTTGTGCCCGAAGTGCCGGGTGGTGACGCCGGCCTCCACCGCCGAATGTGCGCAGTTGGACATGGAGCCCTGGCAGCGGCCGCTGCTGTTCCGCCCAGTGGGCTGTGAGCACTGCAATGGCCAGGGCTATCGCGGCCGTACCGGTATCTACGAACTGGTCGAGTTCGGTCCCGAGCTGCGTGCGCTGGTGCATGCTGGCGCCGGCGAAGCCGAGCTGCTGGCGCAGGCGCGGCTGCAGGGCCCGTCGATGCTGGACGACGGCCGCGCCAAGGTGCTGGACGGTGTGACAACGCTGGAAGAAGTACTGCGGGTTGGGCGCGACCTGTGAGTCGTGATCCGCAGCAGGGGGCGCGCTGATGGCGGCGTTCGAGTACCTGGCACTGTCGGCTGATGGCCGTCGCCACAAGGGCGTGCTGGAGGCAGACAGTGCCCGCCAGGCGCGGCAGCAGTTGCGTGAGCGCAATCTTGCGCCGGTGCAGGTGGAAGCGGCGGCTGCGCGTGATGCAGGTACCACGGCCAGCGGCGGTGGCCGTATCGGCAGCAGCGATCTGGCCCTGTTGACCCGGCAGCTGGCCACGCTGGTGCAGGCCGCCTTGCCGGTGGAGGAGGCGCTGCGTGCGGTGGCTGCACAGACCAGCAAACCGCGCATACGCGCGACCTTGTTGGCGGTGCGCGGCAGGATTCTGGAAGGCCATGGCCTGGCCGCAGCGCTGGCCGCATATCCGCGCGCCTTTCCCACGATCTACCGAAGCATGGTTGCCGCCGGTGAGCGCGGCCATCTGGGCGTGGTGCTGGAGCAACTGGCCGACTACACCGAACAGCGCCAGCAATCACGCCAGCGGATCCAGCTGGCCTTGCTGTATCCGCTGATCCTGCTGGTGGTGGCAAGCCTGATCGTGGGCTTCCTGCTCGGCTATGTGGTGCCGGATGTGATCGATGTATTCGTCGACTCCGGCCAGGCACTGCCCTGGCTTACCCGCGCGCTGGTGGCCACCAGCAACGCAGTCACCCATTGGGGGCCCTGGCTGCTGCCGCTGCTGGTCCTGTCCGGAGTGCTGCTGTGGCGGACGCTGCAGCAGCCGGAAAACCGCCTGCGCTGGGACACCGGGCTGCTGAAGCTGCCGCTGTTCGGCCTGCTGCTGCGGGATCTGGATACTGCCCGCTTTGCATCCACCCTGGCCATCCTGGCGCGCAGTGGCGTGCCCTTGGTGGAAGCGCTGCGCATTGCCGCACAGGTAGTTGGCAACCAATGCATCAAGGTCGGCCTGCTGCAGTCCGAGCTGGTCGTGCGCGAAGGCGGCAGCCTGACCCGTGCGCTGGAGCAGCACACGCCGCTGCCGCCGATGCTGCTGCACATGGTCGCCGCAGGCGAGAAATCCGGTGAGCTGGACGCGATGCTGGCCCGTGCCGCGCGCAACCAGGAAACCGATCTGGCCGCGCGCATCGCGCTGCTGGTCGGCTTGTTCGAACCCTTCATGCTGGTGCTGATGGGCGTGGTGGTGTTGTTGATCGTGCTGGCCATCCTGCTGCCGATCATGTCCTTGAACCAACTAGTGGGTTGAAACAGTGATGAGTGCAATTGCAAGACGCCAGGCCGGCTTCACCCTGATCGAGATCATGGTGGTGGTGGTGATCATCGGCATTCTCGCCGCGCTGGTGGTGCCCAAGGTGATGGGGCGGCCGGACCAGGCCAAGGTCACCGTCGCGCGTGGCGACCTGAAGGCGATTGGTTCTGCGCTGGAGATGTACCGGCTCGACAACCGCAGCTATCCCGATACCCAGCAGGGCCTGGAAGCGCTGGTGCAGCGGCCGCCAACCGGCGCTGACAACTGGAACCCGGAAGGCTACCTGGCACGCATGCCGGTTGATCCCTGGGGCAACCCGTATCTGTACCTGGCACCGGGCAGCAAGGGCGGCTACGACTTGTGGAGCCATGGCGCCGATGGCCGCGAAGGCGGGCAGGGACTGGACGCAGACCTGGACAGCCGGGACCTTTGATCGTGGTGCGGGCGCGCGGCTTCACCCTGGTTGAAGTGCTGGTGGTCGTGGTGATCGTCGGCGTGCTGGCGGCGGCGGTGGGGCTGGTCGCTACCGCACGCGGCGACGGCTATGCATTGCGTGAAGAGGCCGAGCGCCTGGCGGCGGTGGTGCACCTGCTTGCCGATGAGGCGGTGCTGGACAACCGTGAGTACGGCATCCGCCTCAGCGCGCAGGGCTATGAGATGCGCGCCTATGACAACCGCGATGGACGTTGGCATGCGCAGCCCGGCTGGGTGCCACGGCAACTGCCGGACAACCTGCAGCTGCAGCTGTTGCTGGAAGGTGCAGCGGTAGCGCTGCCTGCCAGCCCCGCTGCCGACGCGGCGCCGCAGATCGTGCTGTCGTCTTCGGCACAGTGGACGCCGTTCAGCGCCCGCATCAAGGACACCAGCAGGCATGGACTGGTGTACCGGATCGACAGTGATGGTATGAGCGAGCTGCAGGTGCAGCAGGTTTCAACGCCATGAGGCAGGCGCGTGGATTCACCCTGCTCGAGGTGATGGTGGCATTGGCGGTGCTGGCGGTGGTCGCGGCAATGGTGCATGCCACTCTGCAACGGCATGTACGCAATGCACGCGTGCTGGAGAACCGTGCGCTGGCGGGCTGGCTCGCCGATACCACGCTGGCCGAACTGCAGTTGCAGGGCGTCGCGCAACCGGGCATCAACGATGACATCGTCGAGCAGGGCGGACGCCGTTGGCGTGTGGTACGCGACATCCAGGCCACCGCCGAGCCGCAGCTGCGGCTGGTGCGGATACGGGTCAGCGATGCCGGCGGCGAGGATGGCGGGGTCAGCCTGAGCGGCTTCGTTGGAGTCAGCCGTTGAAGCGGACCGCCGTTGCCGGCTTCACCTTGCTGGAAGTGCTGGTCGCCGTGGCGATCTTCGCCCTGGTCGGCATTGCCAGCCATCGCCTGCTGCTCAGCGCGGTGCGCGTGGATGCGCAGACCCGCCAACAGGAGCAGCAGCTGCGACAGCTCGTACGCGCCATGAGCAGCCTTGAGCGGGATGTCGAACAGGCGCTGGAACGCCCGGTACTGGATGCCGACGGCAGCGAGGAACCCGCGTTCTGGAGCGATCCGGACGGGCAGGGCCTGCAATGGACGCGGGCCGGCTGGGGCAATCCGCTGGCGGCCCCGCGTGCCCAGCTGCAACGCGTGCGTTGGCGTCAGGACGGCACGGTGCTGGCGCGCGAATACTGGCCGGTGCTGGACCGTGCCGACGGCGCAACAGCGCAACGCCAGGTTGTGCTGCCGGACGTCAGCGGCGTGCAGTGGCGTTACCTGGACCGGCAAGGGGTGTGGCGCACGCAATGGCATGGCAACGATGCCCAGCCACTGCCGCGCGCGCTGGAGCTGCGGCTGCAGCACCCGCGTTTCGGTGCGCTGCGGCGCGTGCTGGTGTTGCCCGATGGCGCGACAAGCGGGCGGCCATCGTGAAGCGCAGGCAATACGGGGTTGCCCTGATCACCGTGCTGCTGGTGGTGGCGCTGGCCGCCACCGTCTGCGCGGCACTGGTCACCCGCCAGCAATTGTCGATCCGCAGCATCGCCAACCAGCTGCATGCGCGGCAGGCCTGGCAGTACGCGCGTGGTGGTGAGCAGTTGGCGATCGCGCTGTTGGCGGCGGACCTGCGACAAGCCAGCGCCACCGATCACCGCGGCGAGGCCTGGGCGCAACCGTTGCCGCTCTACCCGGTGGAAGGCGGCGGCCTGAGCGTGTCCATCGACGACTTGAGCGGGCGCTTCAATCTCAACAGCGTGGTCCAGGGCGGGCAGGTGGATGCGGATGCCTTCGCCCGCCTGCAGCGGCTGCTGGTGCTGCTGCAGTTGGATCCGCAGCTGGCCTGGCAGGTGGTGGCGTGGATCGCACCGGCACTGGCACCGGATGCAATCCGGCTGCAGGCCGAGCGCAGCTACCACCGCCGAGAGCCTGCCTACCAGCCCGCGCGGCGCGCGCTGCGCGATGTCAGCGAGCTGCGCCTGCTCGCAGGTTTCGATGAGGCGGCGTATCAACGGTTGTTGCCGCACGTCAGCGCGTTGCCGGCCGGCGCCACGCTCAATCTCAATACCGCCGACCCCTGGGTTCTGGCCAGCCTTGCCGATGGGCTTGCGCTGGGCGATGGCCGGCGGCTGGCCGATGCACGCGGTGGCTCGGGCTTTGCCAGCGTCGATGGCCTGCTCGCGCAGCCGCTGCTGCAACGCAGGCAGGTCGCCAGAAGTGGCTTGGCGGTCAGCAGCAACTGGTTCCAGGCCAGCAGCGAGGTTGCCATCGGCGAGCGGCGCCTGCGCCTGCTCAGTGTGCTGCAGCGTGATGCTGGCGCCGCCCGGGTGGTTGCCCGCCAGCTGGTTCCCCCTGTTTTTCCGGAGAAAGATCGATGAAGTCGCCGCCGGCATTGCCATGCCTGTTCCTGCCCGCCTGGTGCAATACGCACCTGGATGACGACCTGCAGGTGACCTGGAGCGACGGCCAGCAGACCGCACGGCTGCCCTTGGTTGATGCCCTGGCAAGGCTCAAGGGCCGCGCCATTGCCTTGATCGTTCCGGTTGAGCATGTGGCCAGCTGCGCGGTGAACCTGCCGGCAGGCAATGCGCACTGGCAGCGCAAGGCATTGCCGTATGCGGTCGAGCCCTTGTTGGCCGAGGACGTGGAAGACCTGCATCTGGCGCTGGGTGAAACCTTGAGCGATGGGCGACAACGCGTGGTTGCGATCAACCGCAGCCTGCTGGAGGGTTGGCTGCAGTACCTGCGCGGCAAGGGCGCGCAGGTCGGTGCCATCCATGTTGATGCCGACCTGCTGCCCAATGAGGTCACCACGCTGTGCTGGGGCAACAACCGCTGCCTGCTGGCTGGCACCGATGAGCTGCGGCTGGCATTGGCGCCCGCGCAGCTGCCGGCACTGTTGGAGCGGCTGCCGGGACCCTGCCGGGTACTCCATGCCAGCGATGTCACCCCGCAGCTGGCGCTTGCCGCGGATGTGAGTCTGCAGGCCCTGGATGTGGCGCTGCCGGCGTGGATGGTGGCACGCACCGCGCATGCGCTGGATCTTGCCCAGGGCAACTTCGCGCCGGCATCGCGCCTGCATCTGCGCCATTGGAAGCCCGTGGCCTGGGCGCTGGCGGCGGTGTTGGTAGCGCAACTGGCATTTGATGGCCTGCATATCTGGTTGCTGCAGCAGCAGGCGGGCGGTTACCGGCAGGTCAATGAATCCATCTACAAGGGCTTGTTCCCGGAAGAACGCCGCATCGTCAATTTGAAGGCGCAGTTTGATCAGCACCTGCAGCAGGGCGCGTCGACTACACGTCTGGATGGGCTGCTGGCCAGCGTCGCCGAAGCAATGCCGGAAGGGGCGGATCTGCAGGTGCAGCAGCTGCGGTTTGACGCCCGCACCGGTGAGCTCACGCTGCAATTGCAGGGCGGCGATGCCGTTGCGTTCGAATCACTGCAGCAGCGTCTGCGGGCCAAGCCAATACAGATGAAGGCGAGCCTGCTCGATGACGGTGCAATGCAATTGAATCTGGGGCAGGCGCAATGAACACGACCACCACACGCAGCGGCACCGGCAACGGCGTGCAACACCTGATGCGCACGCGCTGGGCCGCGCTTGCGCCACGTGACCGCATCGCCTTGCAGGTATTGCTGGCTTTCGCTGTGCTGCTGGCGTTCTGGTTCGGCGCGTGGTCGCCGACACGCCACGCTTTGCAGCAGGCGCGCGCCAACGCCGCTGCCGAGCAACAGTTGCAGGCGCATCTGCGTACCAATGCACCTCGTCTGCTGGCCGGTGCACATCTGCGTGGCGCGCTGAAAGCCGAGCAACTGCCAGCAATGCTGTCAGCGACGGCCGCCGAACAGGGACTGACGCTGCGGCAGGTACAACAGCGGCCGGATCAGCGTGTTGCAGTAAGCGTGGAGGGCGCGCCCGCTGCGGTGCTGGCATGGTTGCAGGCGCTGCAGGGCAAGGGCGTGGGGCTGGCCGAACTGAGCCTCGTGCAGCAGCCCGACGGCAGCTGGAATGGCGAGGTGATGCTGGTTGAGCCAGGAAGCTGAACATGCCAGCGGTAGTGTCTGTTGCCGCTGAAACTGTCGCATCGCACAAAAAACCGTGTTATCAATGCTCCCCATGAACGCAGCCCGCGCCAGCTTTTATTTTTGGTATTACTTTCCCAAGCCGCTGGCGGAGGAAGGACTGCGCTTACCCTGAAGAAACTTTCAGATGCATTCCCGAAAAGCCGCCAGCGAACCTGGCGGCTTTTTTCATGCCGCCTCGCTGGGGCAGAACCATTCACTTCGTTTTGAACTGGAGACCCCCATGCCCCCCCATACCGATGATTTACGTATCCGCAAGCTTGAACCACTGACCTCGCCGGCACAGCTGTTGTCGTTGCTCCCCTGTGATGAACAGGCCTCGCAGACCGTCGCCGATGCGCGCGCTTCACTGCACCGCATCCTGCACGGCCAGGACGACCGGCTCGCAGTCGTGGTGGGCCCGTGTTCCATCCACGATCCGGTGGCGGCGATGGAATACGCCCAGCGCCTGCGCCCGCTGCGCGATGCGCTCAGCGGCGAGCTGGAGATCGTGATGCGCGTTTACTTCGAAAAGCCGCGCACCACGGTGGGCTGGAAGGGGCTGATCAACGATCCGGACCTGGATGGCAGCTTCAACATCAACAAGGGCCTGCGCGTGGCGCGCGGCCTGTTGCGTGACATCAATCGCCTCGGCCTGCCGGCCGGCGTGGAATTCCTCGATGTGATCTCGCCGCAGTACATCGCCGACCTGGTGGCCTGGGGTGCAATCGGCGCACGTACCACCGAAAGCCAGGTGCACCGTGAGCTGGCTTCGGGGCTGTCATGCCCGGTCGGCTTCAAGAACGGCACCACCGGCGATGTGAAGATCGCCACCGACGCAGTCGGCGCGGCCTCGCATCCGCACCACTTCCTGTCGGTGACCAAGGAAGGCGGCACCGCCATCGTGGCCACCCAGGGCAACCCGGACTGCCATGTGATCCTGCGCGGTGGCAAGGCCCCGAACTACGATGCCGCCAGTGTGCAGGCCGCCAGTGACGTGCTTGCCAAATCGCAGCTGCCGGCGCGGTTGATGATCGACGCCAGCCACGCCAACAGCAGCAAGAAGCCGGAAAACCAGCCCAAGGTGATCGACGACATCGCCGGCCAGCTGCAAGCCGGTGAGCAGCGCATTGTCGGGGTGATGGTCGAAAGCCACCTGGTGGCCGGCCGCCAGGACCTGGTCGAAGGCCAACCGCTGGTCTACGGGCAGAGCATCACCGACGGCTGCATCGATTGGGACAGCACCGTGCAGGTGCTGGAACGCCTGGCGGACGCGGTACGTGCGCGCCGCCGTGTGCAGCTGGAAGCCGCGGCCTGAGCGACCAAGTGATGGTTTCACTGGCGCATAGCAGACAGTACAAGTAGTTTACCCGGCGGGGGGCGGTAGGCCTCCCGCCTGCTGTTGGGACAGGGGGAGCACCTTCTCTGGCAGGAAGCCTAATGAATCACCGCTCCAAGGAGAAGGAAGTGATGCGTACCCGTATGTGCACCGTGGCGCTGGCATTGATGCTGGTGCCGACGCTGGCCCTGGCCAAGAAGGAAGTTGTGGACTCGGGCAGCGGCTGCCTGCAGAACCTGTCGGTGGCCGGTGGTTTCACTACCGGCAAGCAGTTCCTGGCCTCGACCGACCATGAAGGCGTCAGCTACCCGGTTGCGTTCGCAAAGACCGTGGCCGCGATCGAGGCCGAAGGCATGGTAGGTGTTTACCCGAACGAGACCACCGGCTATATCGCTGCCGAGAATCCGGTCCGCGGTGGCGGCGGCTCGACCGTGCCGCTGCGCACCACCGTGCGTCGTCAGCCTGACGGCAGCGTTCGCGTGGAAGTGCGTTTCAGCATCAAGGGCGGTCAGATGACCTCGAACAAAGCCGTCGGCGAAGGCCTGTGCAAGATTGCTGACGCAGCCAGCCTGTAAGTTGGCAGGGAGCAGGGGCAGGTGAAGGGTCTGTGGTTTCTGTATCTGCTGGAATGCCGTGATGGCAGCTACTACGCAGGTATCACCACCGATGTGGAGGCCCGTTTCCTGGCCCATGCTGCCGGCAAGGGTGCGCGCTATACCCGCGCGCACCCGCCGCTGCGGGTGCTGGCCAGCCGTCCCTACGCGGACCGCTCGGCAGCGTCCCGCGCGGAATGGCAGATCAAGCAGCTGCCACGCGAGCGCAAATTGGCCTGGCTGGAACGGACAGAAGATTGAGGTAGAGTCGCACCTGTAGCCGCGGCAGCTCGCGGCTTCCAACGTCCGGTCACCCGGGCATCAGCCACGCATGCGGCGGCGGTAGCAGGGCGGCAGCGTGCCGGCATCATCCTCAAGCGGGGTATTGCGATGGCAGGTTGGTATGAGTTGGACAAGAGCAGCGACGGTCAGTTCTATTTCGTGCTCAAGGCAGGCAACGCCGAGGTCATCCTGACCAGCGAGCGTTACACCACCCGCACGGCGGCCGAGAACGGCATCGCTTCAGTGCAGAAGAACAGCCCGGACGAAGCGCATTACGAGCGCAAGACCGCCAGCGACGGGCGCTACCATTTCAATCTGAAAGCGGCCAACCACCAGGTGATCGGCAGCAGCCAGCTGTATGCCTCGCAGGCCGCGCGTGAAGCGGGCATCACCAGCGTCAAGGGCAATGGGCCCAGCACAACGATCAAGGACAAGACCGCATAGCGGTGTTGTTGCTGTTGTGCTGAAAAAGGAAAAACCCGGGCAAAACCCGGGTTTTTTTCAATTGTAGTGCCGAGCCATGCTCGGCAGAGGTCTTGCCAATAAAACCGACATGTAGTGCCGAGCCATGCTCGGCAAGGGGCCTTCGCGGTAAAGCCCCTGCCGAGCAT
>NZ_JBRRBO010000020.1:0-69960 GCF_056756175.1 Stenotrophomonas sp. STEN240
GCCATGCTCGGCAAGGCGTTCCCGGTACGGCTCCTGCCGAGCATGGCTCGGCACTACAGGTGCGCTGGCCGTTCCCACTGACGGCTGCAGCTGCAGACAGTGGCCCTTACAGGAGCGGTGCTTTCCAGCCGCACTGCGGTGCTTCATCCGTGTAGTACCGAGCCATGCTCGGCAAGGCGTTCCCGGTAAGGCCCCTGCCGAGCATGGCTCGGCACTACGGGTGCGCTGCGCTCAGCGGGGCGACGCCGTCCCTAATGAGGGCCGCAGCAGCAGACGCAGGTCTTTGCCGAGCATGCGTGCGTCATGCACCTCCAGCGGCAGGGCTTGGGCCATATGCTCAATGCCCAGGCCCGCCAACAACGGCCGCGCGCCATCGCCCATCAACAAGGGCGCCATGTACAGCAACAGTTCGTCAACCAATCCGGCCTTGAGCAAAGCGCCGCACAGGGTTGGCCCCGCTTCGACATGCACCTCGTTGATCCCGCGCGTGGCCAGCATCGCCATCACCTCGGCCAGATCAAGCCGGCCATCGCCCTGCACACCCACGCCGGCGAATTCGGCATCCTCCAGCGCGGGCACCGGCACCGACGGATCATGCAGATACAAGGTGGCCGCCTCGCCTTCGCGCACACGTTTGCAGTCCAAGGTGCGCAGCCGTGCGTCCAGCACTACCCGCAATGGCGGTAGAAATTCGCCGGCCTGCGGGCGTGCGGTCAGCAGCGGATCGTCCGCCAACACCGTTGCCGCGCCGGTCAGGATCGCGCCCGCGCGGGCACGCCACTGCTGCACGTCGGCACGTGCCGCCTCACCCGTGATCCACTTGGATTCGCCGTTGGCCATTGCCGTGCGTCCATCCAGGCTGCTGGCCAGTTTCACCCGCACAAACGGGCGGGCACGCTCGATGCGCGATAGAAACCCATGATTGAGCTCACGCGCCTGCGCCGCCATCAAACCCACCTCGACGTGGATGCCAGCCTGGCGCAGCAGCGCGAAGCCGCCGCCATCCACGTCAGGGAAGGGATCGGCCATCGCCGCCACCACCCGGCCCACACCAGCATCGATCAGCGCCAGCGCGCAGGGCGGCGTGCGGCCGTAGTGCGCGCAGGGTTCCAAAGTGACGTAAGCAGTAGCACCGCGCGCGTGCTCACCGGCCTGGCGCAACGCAAACACTTCGGCATGCGGGCCGCCAGCGCGCTGATGCCAGCCCTCGCCCACCACTTCATCGCCGTGGGCAATGACGCAGCCCACCATCGGATTCGGGCGGGTGGTCCAGGCCGCGCGTTCGGCCAGGCGCAGCGCGCGGGCCATCAGCAGGTGATCGGTGGCGGTGAACTGACTCATCGGTAAAACCTCATTGCGAATGCGCTGCCGGTTTGGGCAGTAGTAGTGCGCCAAGTGTATGCGCACCGCCGCCGGCACCCGTATTTCCCGGCAGATCAGGGGGAACCGGTATCCATTGCCATCACCGTGATCGCCAACGGACCCAATTGCAGCTCGGCATGCACACGCCAACCCAGGCTGCGGTACCACGCCACCATCGGCGTTTCGCAGTACAGATACAGCAAGGGCACGCCCAGCGCCGCCGCCTGCGCCACGCAGTGCGCTACCAGCGCTGCGCCGACGCCTTTGCCACGCGCGGCTTGATCTACATACAGCGACGCCAACCACGGCGACCAGCCCCGTATCTGTTCGTGATCGTCATGCAACAGGCTGACCGAGCCCAGCCAGCCGCTGTCATCTTCGGCCAGCCAGGTACAGGGAATGCCGTCGCGCTGCTGCGCACGCAGCTCGGCTTCGGCCTGGGCCAGCGTCCAGTTGGGCAGCAGCGTGCCGAAGGCCTGCACGTGGGCAAGGGCGATTGCCGGCAGCAGTTCGCGCCGGTCCTGCAGATTGATGATCTTCATCGAATTCAACTCACGCAGCCACGTTCGGTGGTCTGCCTATTCAAAAATCTAGTCGTTCACACGCTGGAACACGCCAATGCCCAAGGCATCAAAACGCACGCCACCCTCCGCCTGCTCCAACAGCAAGCCCATCGTTGGCGATTCGCACATACCTACCGCGCAACCGTCAAACAGCACCTGGTAGCCAGGCCGCAGCGGCGGTTGCAAAGGCAGGCGCAGGGGCGCATCCATGCCTGGGAAGTGCAAGCGCAGGCCAGTCACCACCTGCCCCGGTGCCGGTGATGGGAAGCGATAGGCGTTTCCCCCAGACAACTTGCCTTCAGCGGCCAGCTCGCCCTGGGCCAGCTCCAACACAACCTGCACGCCGTCGCTGGCCACGCCGCTCATTGGATCGAGCAGATCAACGTATAGCGGCCTGCCCGCTACGTGCGTGTCTGCAAGTTGCGCCTGCAGTTCCTCGAGCTCGTCGTGATCGCTGCTTTCAGCCGGGTCCGGATGCGCCTGTTTCAAGTCGGCAAGCAGCTGCTGCAACTGCGCGCGCTCGGCCGACCTTGCTTCATAAGGAACCAGCTGCACGGCGTCGGCTAGGTCATCGCGCGGATGCAGCAACAACATGCCGTCCTCCAGCGACCATTGCCCTTTCGAGCTGCGCGGCAAGGGAGACATGGCCAACTGCAGCGCATAGTTCCCGTCGCGGCCCAGCTCCAGAACCGAGCCTGCAAATCCCTCTTCGACGATGCGATAGCGCCCTGCCAGCGCCTCTGGCGTACAGGTCTCTCCCACACAGGAAGGTGGCCTGCGCCGAGCTTGATCCAGCGTGGAAACAGCGTCGGCGGCCTGCTGCGCAGCCTGCCGGGCGCGCTCAGCCACATCCAACAGCTTGGACAACTGCTGCTCCTGGTCCTGCGTCTGCGTCTGCGCCTGCGCCTGTGCAGTCAATGTCAGACACAACGCAGCCACAAACAGTCCATTGCGTGAAAACCGCTTTCCCGTTGATCGCATCGTCGTTTCGGCCTCCATACCGAGCCAACGCACAGGTCAGCGCTTGCCGTTCTTGCCTGCCCGCGCCTCTTCCACCCGCGCACGGTCCAGCAGCGGCAGCTGACCCTCATCATTGGAATGATCACGCTCCAGCTTTTCGATCTCGTCGCGGAAATCCGCCACATCCTCGAAGCTGCGGTAGACCGAGGCAAAGCGTACATAGCCGACATGGTCGAGTTTGCGCAGCTCGTCCATCACGAAGCCGCCGACCTTGATCGAGGGCACTTCGCGCTCGCCGCACATGCGCAGCTGGTGCACCACGGCGCGTACCGCCGCCTCGATGCGCTCTTCCGATACCGGCCGCTTCTGCAGCGCGCGGTCAAAGCCCACCCGCAGCTTGCGCGCATCGAAGGCCTCGCGGCCGCCGTCACTTTTGACGATCACCGGCAGCTTGAGTTCGATGGTTTCCAGCGTGCTGAAACGCTCGCCACAGGCTTCGCAGCCACGCCGGCGGCGGATGGTGGCGCCATCTTCGGAAACACGTGAGTCGATCACGCGGGTATCGGTGTGCTGGCAGAACGGGCAATGCATGTTTCAAGCCTTGGACATCAGGCGCCGCGCATGCGACGTGGAAAACCTGTAACGCAGATACAACAAACCCCGGGCCGGGGCAAGCGCCCAACCCGGGGTAATGCGGTCAGCTCAGGCTGGAACGGGCGCCGCAATACGCTGGCACCCGCCACCGATCAGCCATAAACCGGGTACTTGCGGCACTGCTCGCTGACCGCATCACGCACGCGGGCGATGACGGCTTCGTCGGCCGGAGCGTCCAGCACGTCGGCAATCCAGCCCGCCAGCGCCACGCAATCGGCTTCCTGGTAACCGCGGGTGGTGATGGCCGGGGTGCCCAGGCGCAGGCCCGAGGTCACGAACGGCGAACGCGGGTCGTTCGGCACCGAGTTCTTGTTGACGGTGATGTGGGCCTTGCCGAGTGCGGCTTCCGCGTCCTTGCCGGACACATCCTTGCCAATCATGTCCACCAGCATCAGATGGTTCTGGGTGCCGCCGGAGACGATCTTGTAACCGCGTGCGATCAGCGTGGTCGCCATTGCCTGCGCGTTCTTCACCACCTGCTGCTGGTAGGCCTTGAATTCCGGCTCCAGCGCTTCTTTGAAGGCCACGGCCTTGGCGGCGATGACGTGCATCAGCGGACCGCCCTGGATGCCCGGGAACACGATCGACTGCAGCTTCTTCTCGATCTCTTCGCCAGCGCCCTTGGCGATGATGATGCCGCCACGCGGACCACGCAGGGTCTTGTGGGTGGTCGAGGTCACCACGTGGGCGTGATCGATCGGGCTTGGGTACACGCCAGCAGCGACCAGACCGGCGACGTGCGCCATGTCCACGAACAGGTAGGCACCGACCTTGTCGGCGATGGCGCGGAAGCGCGCCCAGTCGACAATCTGCGAATAGGCGGAGAAACCAGCCACCACCATCTTCGGCTTGTGCTCCAGCGCCAGGCGCTCGACTTCGTCATAGTCGATCAGGCCGGCCTCGTCCACGCCGTACTGGATGGCGTTGAAGATCTTGCCCGAAGCATTGACCTTGGCGCCGTGGGTCAGGTGACCGCCGTGGGCCAGGCTCATGCCCAGGATGGTGTCGCCCGGCTGCAACAGCGCGAAGTACACGGCCTGGTTGGCCTGCGAGCCGCTGTGCGGCTGCACGTTGGCGTAATCGGCGCCGAACAGCTGCTTGAGGCGATCCAGGGCCAGCTTCTCAGCGATGTCCACGTACTCGCAGCCACCGTAGTAGCGCTTGCCCGGGTAACCCTCGGCGTACTTGTTGGTCAGCTGGCTGCCCTGCGCCTCCATCACCATCGGGCTGGCGTAGTTCTCGCTGGCAATCAGCTCGACATGGTCTTCCTGACGCTGGCACTCATCGGCAATGGCCTTGGCCAACTCGGGATCGTAGGACTCGATACGGGCTTCACGCGGGAACATCACAGCTCCTGGTACGGGGGCGAGGGAGCTTCCGATTGTAGCCGTTCCAGCCACAAGACCGTCTGTTCATCGCTATGAACGAGCAGCGTCCAGCACGGATCAACATGTGACGTGAGTCACACATTAAATCGGTTACCTGATTTCCGTGATCGTCCCGCTGCGGTTCTTACGGTTAACAGAGTGAGCTAGCTGCTTTTCCAGCCGCCAGCCCTCCCGTTGAACTGTAAGGAATACCCAGCTGATGCACCGCCCTGGCCGCCACACCTGCCATCGTCCCGCCTATTCCCTGCGCGCAAGCGCCGCCCTGCTCGCCTGCGCGCTGGCGCTGGTCCTGGCCCAGGCAGCATCCGCTACAGCCGCCGAACCCGCTGCAGCGGCCGTCGCCACCGTGCAGGTCGCAAGAGTCAGCGTGGAAGGGGTTGGCGAACACCCGGCCAGCAGCATCAGCCACGCCTCGATCGAGGCCGTTGCCAACCAGGCCCTGCATGACATCAGTCCGACCCTGCCGGCGGCACTGAGCTTCCCGCAGATCGAGCAGATCACCGCCCGCATCACCCAGGCCTACCGGGATGCCGGCTTCCTGGTGTCGGTGGCCTATATCCCGCCGCAGCAGATCGGCGACAGCCAGACCCTGACCCTGAAGGTCATCGAAGGCCGGGTCGGCCGGGTGCTGGTGCAGGGCAGCCAGCGCTACCGCGACGACCAGCTCAATGCCAGCAGCCTGGGCTTGATTGGCCGACCGCTGCGCCAGGCCGAGCTGGAACGCGCCCTGCTCTACGCCCGCGACCTGCCCGGCGTGTCGGTCACCTCGGTGCTGCAACCCGGTCAGAACGAAGGCGAGACCGACATCGTGCTGGTCGCCAAGGACAGCGCCCATCCCTACGAGATCACCGCCGGGTTGAACAATTACGGCACCGACAGCACCGGCAAGTACCGCGCCGAAGTCGCGGTGAGTGCGTTCAACGCGCTTGGTGCAGGCGATGTGCTTGCCGCCAGCCTCGGTTACGGGCTGGACCCCGCCGACAGCTGGCAAGCGGCGCTGTCGCTGAGCGTGCCGTCTGCGCAGGTAGATGGCCTGAGCGCGATTGCCGGCATCAGCCGCAGCGAGATGGAGATCAACAGCGGGCCGTTCGCGGCGATGCGCCTGACCGGCCCGACCACCCTGTTCTACGCCGGAGGTGACTGGAAGTTCATCCAGCGCAACGACCTGCAGGTGCAGGCATCGGCACGCTGGATCCACGAGGAATCCGAACTGGAAGGGCTGGGCATGCTGCTGTCGCGGCACAGCTTCGATGTACTCGATGCCGGCATCAGCCTGCGTCACACCGACCGCCGCTGGCGCGGCATGAACCTGGCACAGGTATCGCTGCGCAAGTCGGTCAACGACGAATCCTCGCCGTTCAACTGGTTGTACACCGCGCACGCACCGTACTTCTGGGTAGCGCGTACGAGCGTGGCGCGATTGCAGGCCTTGCCCGGCAACCAGCGCCTGCTGCTGCGCGGCAGCGCGCAGTTCACCGAAGATGCACTGACCCCGCTGGAGCAGTTCAGCGTTGGCGGGCCTACCAGCGTGCGCGCCTATCCGCTGTCCAATGCACTGGGTGACCGCGGCGTGCAGGCCACGTTCGAATACCAGGTCAGCGCACCGGGCTTCGCCGACACGCCCTCGCCCTTCGATGGCCGGCGTTGGGGCGACCTGGTCGATATGAATCTGTTCTACGACTGGGGCCGCACTTCGCCGGCGCCGGACAACCGCCGCCTGGGAGTGCTGCCGATCACCCTGGAAGGCGCCGGTGTAGGCCTTGGCCTGCGGCTGCCATGGAAGCCGGAGCTGCGTCTGGACATGAGCGCGGCCAAGCCCACCGGCAGCTACAGCGGCAGTGACCAACGCAGCACCCAGTACTGGGCGCGCATCAGCAGCACTTTCTGAGGAATCCAACCATGAATCGCATTTATCGCCTTGTGTACAACCACGCCCTGGGCCTGATGCAGGTAGCCTCGGAAATCGGTGCCAGCGCGGGCCGCGGCCGCAGCAGCTTGGCCACCTCACAGCGCACCGTGCGGCTGGCACCGCTGGCAGGCGCACTGCTGCTGGCTACCTGCTTGCAGGCCGCCGCGCAGTCGCTGCCGCAGAACGGCCAGATCATCGCCGGCAGCGCATCGATCAACTCCAGCGGCAACGTGCTGAACGTCAGCCAGAGCACGCAGAGCGCGCTGATCCAGTGGCAGAACTTCAACATCGGCGCGGGTAACCAGGTCAACTTCAACCTGCCCAGCTCACAGGCGGTATCGATCAACCAGATCACCGGTGGCACGGCCAGCATCATTGCCGGCCAGATGAGGTCCAACGGCCAGGTATTCCTGCTCAATCCGTCGGGCATCGCTTTCACCAGCGGTGCCAGCGTCAACGTTGGCGGCCTGCTGGCGAGCACGTTGAATGTCGGCACGCCGTCACTGCCCGTTGATGGCGGCCCGCTGCCACCGATGTTCCAGCTGGCTGGAGGCGGTACCGGTGCGATGATCAGCAACAGCAACGCGACCCTCCTCGCCACCAACGGTGGCATCAGCCTGGTCGGTGGCGCGGTCAGCAACAACGGAGTGATCAGCGCCCCCAACGGCAGCATCGATCTGGTTGCGGCCGGCGGTGTCCTGGTCACCCCCCAGGCCTCATCGACGGGCTACCTGCGGTTGTCGTTTGCCACCACCGCCGCCAGCACGGCCGCTGCCATCGGCATCAACGATACCGGCACCTTGACCGCCCGCAGCATCGGCATGAACGCGATGGTCAGTCCGGGACTGGCCAGCCACGGCATCAATACCAGCGGCACCATCACTGCCAATGCCATCGACGCCGGCGATGGCGTACTGACCATCCGCAGCAACGCGCCCGTGCTGAGCAGCGCAACGATCACTGCCGCCACGGCCGACATCGCGGGCTCCAGCATCGATATTGCCGGTGGCAGCATCTCTGCTAACGGGGCGCGGTTGACGGCCAACACCGGCAACGTGAACGTGAGCGGCACGGTGGACGCGGACATGATCGAGCTGACCGCTGGCACTGTCAGCCAAGGCAGCAGCGGCGCCCTGCAGGGCGCCGTGAAGCTGGACGTGCAGGGCACGGCCGGTCTCGGCGGCGTGGACAACCGCATCGGCGCAATCGCCGGCACCGTCGGCGGAGACCTGACCCTGGTCACCCGCAGCGCGCTGTCCAACAACGGCGCGCTGCAGGTCACCGGCAGCACCCGTGTGACCGCGGCCGACGCCGGCGTGCGCAGGGACATCACCCTCGGCAATACCGGCAACCGCTTTGGCGGCCTGCTCTTCGCGATGGGCAACGACATCGTGCTCGATACCAGCGGGACCCTGGCACTGGGGGGCATCGATGCCCGCAGCCTGGATGCGAACGGCGCCGCCATCACCCTTGCCGGCACCCTGCTGACCACGGGTGACCAGTTGTATCGCGCGCCGCTGAGGCTGGTCGCTAACAGCAGCGTGACCGCCGCCAACAGCCATTTCGCCGGCAGCGTCGATGGTGCCTATCAGCTCAACGTTATTACCTCGCAGGCCACCACATTCGCAGGGGCGATCGGCTCGATCACACCGCTGCAGGCACTCAATGTCGCTGCCGGAGGCGGCACCTTGCTGGCCGGCAACGTGAGCGCAGCCAACGACATCGTCTTCAGCGGTCCGCTGCGGCTGGATGCCGACATCGGCGTGACCAGCACCAATGGCAAAGTCAGCCTCAATGGTGCCGTCGACAGCAACGGGGCCAACCGCGCGCTGACCCTGTCTGCGTTCACAGGGATCGCGCTCGGCGGGCCGCTGGGCGCGACCTCGGCACTGAAGTCGCTGCAGGCCAACGCCGGCGTGATTGAACTGGGCAATGACATCAGCAGCAGCGGCAACATCGGGCTCGACGGGTCGGTGCACCTGACCGGCAACGCGCGCCTGCACAGCAGTGGCGGCGCCATCAGCAGCGGCGGCATCAGCAGCGGCACTTCCCCAAGCAACCCCGATGGCTACGACCTGGGGCTGAAAGCGCAAAGCACCCTCCTGCTCAGGGGAAGCATCGCTGCACGCAACATCGACATCGATACGCTGCTCTTCAGCGGCTTGGGCATCACCAGCAAGGGTGCGCTGCGCATCGTCACTGCGCTCCCGCTGATCCAGGGCGGCGCTTACCTTGTCGGGGGCACCGCCACCTTTGGTTCCATCGGCGACATCCAACTCACCAACCCAGGCAACCGCTTTGGCGGCGTCGTCTCCCTGGATGGCGTGAATGCCACAGTGAATGCACAGGATCTGCAGCTGGGCAACGTACGACTCGGTAATGCGCTGCGGCTCGAACTCGGTGGGTCACTCAGCCAGGCGGCCAACACCACGCTGGACGTGGAGGGCATCACCACCCTGATCGCCGGCGATGCGATCACCTTGAACGGCAACGCCAACCGCTTTGGCGGCAGCGTGTCGGTAAGCGGAAAGGAGGTACAGATCCAGGCCAACGATCTGCTGGCGTTCTCCAGCATTACCGCGACCAGCCTGCAGGCCACCGCCGCCCGCCTGCACCTGCCCACTGCGGTCCGCACGCTGGGCCTGCAGCGCTACGACGGCGCGGTCACGCTGCTGGGCGATACCCGCCTGGCCAGCGATGTCGGCCAGATCTTCTTCAATGGCAGCATCGATGGCGCCCATGCATTCACCATCGAGCGTGCACTAGATGTGATATTCAACAGCACCCTCGGGGGCAGCACTGCACTGGCCAGCCTCGACACGAGCGGAGTGTCCACTACGCGTCTTGGCGGCGACATCAGCAGCAGCGGCACGATCGCATTGGGCGGCCTGTCGCTGTTGTCGACGCGCGACTACAACATTGCCAGCAGCGCCGGCGATGTGCGTATAGGCGGTGCGATCAACGGTACGGCCGATGGCGAGAGCTCGCTGAGCCTGCGTGCCGCTGGCGCGTTGGACCTGCAGGGCGACGCCGGCACCAACAGCGCGGCACGACTGAACGATCTGACCCTGCGCGGTACCAGCGTTGCAACACGGGCACTGCAGACCCGCGGCAAGCTCGATATCGGCAGCGGCTCCGGGTTCGCCCAGGGCGGCACGCTGACGGTGGGCGGCGATGCCGTCTTCAGTGCTGGCAACGGTGGCAATCTGGTGCTCGACAATGCCGCCAACAGCTTCGGTGGCAAGGTGGCGCTGCAGGGCAACCAGGCCACTCTCCGCGCGCAATCGTCGCTGGCACTGGACAGCGTCAACCTCACCCAGCTGACGGCCTACGGCAACGGCTCGTTGTCGCTGGCCAACGCCACTGTCCTCGGCAACGCCAGCCTCGACGCCGATGCGCTGCTGTTCAACAACGCCAACATCAGCGGCGTACTCACCGCTACCACGCGCACCGGCAACATCAGCCAGGGCAGCGGCACGCTGGCGTTCGGCGCCAACAGCACACTCAGCGCCAGCAATGACATCGTGCTGGGCAACACCGGCAACCAGTTCGGCAGCGGCCTGCGTGCCATTGGCCGCGACGTGACGCTGACCAGCACAGGCGCGCTGGACATCGCCCAACTGCTGGCCCGCGATGCAAGCCTTGCCGGCAACGGCGTGCAGCTGCGGGGCGGCACCCTCAGTCGTGACCTGACGGTGGACAGCAGCAGCACCATCACCCAGACCGGCGCGCTGGACGTGGTCCGCAACAGCCGCTTCGATGCCGACGGCGACATCGCGCTGACCGACAGCGGCAACCGTTTCCTCGGCAGCATCGCGATCGATGGCAACGACATCACCCTCGTCAGCGCCGGCGGCCTGCAACTGGCGGACGTGCGTGCACGCGGCTCGCTGAACCTGCGCGCCACCACGGGCGACATCCGGCAAAACGCAGCTGTGCTGATCGATGGCAACAGCCAACTACATGCAGGCGGCGCCATCAACCTGGAGCAATCAGGAAACCACTTTGGTGGTCGCCTGGACATCGATGCGGGCAGCGCTCGTATTGCCAGCGCCGATGCACTGCACCTGGGAACCATCACCACCACCGGTGATCTGCGCGTAAGCGCCGACGCAGGCCTGCGCCTGGGCGGACTGATCAACGCCGGCAATGTCGACCTCGCCACGGCTGGCATCTTCGACAACCGTATCGGGAGTAATGCGATCTCCGTTGCACCGAACGGCCGCTGGCACGTCAACCTTCTTTCACCCTCCCTGGGCCATGTCTTCGGCGCACTCGACAGCGCCAATACCGCGTTGTGGAATACACCCGCGTTCACCGCCCCGACCAACAGCGGCAACCGCTATGTGTTTGCCTGGCAGCCGACACTGACCATCCGCGCCAACAACCTGCGCAAGATCTATGGCGACGATCTCGACCTGCGAAGTGCGTTCACCGTTGAAGGCGCCATGGCTGGAGTCAGCGGGGCATACCTGGCTGATTCGGTGAGCAATCTGCTTTCCGGCGCGCCGCTGCTGAGTTCAACGGGCGCAGCAGCAATGGCAGGTGTCTCCGCAGCACCGTACAACATCGACATCAGCGCAGGCTCGCTGGATGCCGGTTCCAGCGGCTATGCGCTTGCATTCGCGCAAGGCTCGCTGCAGGTGGACCCGAGGTCGCTGACCATCACTGCCAACAACGGCGGCAAGATTTACGGTCAGATTGGTGGCTTCAACGGCTTCAACGCTTTTGGCCTGGTCAACTTCGATACTCTCACCGGTGTGGACCTGGCCAGCCTTGGCAACGCAGCCACCGCCAATGTCGGCAACTACGCGATCAGCGCCAGCAATGCCGTTGGTACCGGCCTGTCCAATTACGACATCCGTTACGTCGACGGCAGCCTGTCGATCGGCAAGGCCGGCCTGACCATCACCGCAGGCAATGGCGGCAAGACTTATGGCCAGAGCGGTGGCTTCAATGGCTTCAGCGGCACTGGACTGCTCAACAACGACAGCATTTCCGGCCTGGACCTGAGCAGCAACGGCAGCGTAGCGACGGCCAACGTCGGCAACTACAGCATCACCGCCAGCAATGCCGTTGGTACCGGCCTGTCCAATTACGACATCCGCTATGTCGATGGCAACCTGTCGATCGGCAAGGCCGGGTTGGTCATCACCGCCAACAACACCAGCAAGCGCATCGGCCAGGTGCTGGCCCTGGATGATTTCCGCAGCAACGGGCTGCTCAACGGCGACAGCATCGACAGTGTTTCGCTGTCCAGCGCCGGCAACAACGCCAACGCGCAGCCCGGCATGTACGCCATCCTCGCCGGTGATGCGCAGGGCGCCCGCCTGGGCAACTACGACATCAGCTACCAGGACGGCAGCCTGCAGGTGGTAGGGGTATCGGCGGATACCGCCGCTGAAATGGCCCGCGCCGTGGTTGCCAGCCGCAATGATGCAGCGCCGGTGTCGCTACCCAACCTCCTGCCACCGTTGCTGCCTGCCGCCTCCTCCAGTGGCACCAGCATCCTGTTGCCGGAGGGCAGTTGCACACAGGCAAGGGGAATGGGCTGCGTGAGTCTGCAACCGGAGTGATCCCGGGCCTCTGAAACCGAAAAGGCGCATCCGAAGATGCGCCTTTTCTTTTCAGCTACCGCCGGCTACTGCTCAACGGTTGAACACGACATCGGCAATGATGCCGGTGGCGATGGCCACCATCAGCATGTTGCCGCGGTCATCGCGGATCCAGCGGTGGCCGTGTGGCGGACGACGCACGTGGTAACGGTCGTAGTCGTTGACCACGTAGACCGGGCCGCCGTAGTAGTTGCTGTAGCGGTGACCACGCTCGAAACCATAGGGGCGATAGACCACGCGCGGCGGCGGGGCGTAATAGCGGCGGTCGTTGTAGCGGGCGTCGCGGTAGCCCTCGCGGTAGCCGTTGCTGTAATGGCGGCGGTCATCACGGCGGTCGTGGCGGTCATGCCCGTGCCCCCTGCCGCGGTCATGGCCACGGCCACGGTCATCCCAGCCATGGCGGCCACGGTCGTGGTCATCGCGGTCACCTGCCGCAAAGGCCGGGGCGGTGGCACCAAATGCCAGCAGGGTGGTCATCGCTGCGACAGCTAAGCGGTTCATCTTCATGGGTGGCCCTCACTGGGTTGGTGGACAGTTCCCATCATGCTCACTTCGCCTGAACGAATTCCGGCTGGAAACGGTTACGGCCTTTCCCATTCATAAACCGGCAAGGGCAGCTGGCGGTCAGCCGGGCATGGCGGGGTCCCTGTTATAATGGATGATTCCCTTTTGTCTTGGGCCCAGTCCGCTACCGGACCGGGCGCAGGCGTGCGCTACGGAGACGTCATGTCCTCGCAATACATCTACACCATGAACCGCGTCAGCAAGGTGGTCCCGCCCAAGCGGCAGATCATCAAGGACATCTCGCTGTCGTTCTTCCCCGGTGCCAAGATCGGCCTGCTGGGCCTGAACGGCTCCGGCAAGTCCACCGTGCTGAAGATCATGGCCGGCGTGGACACCGATTTCGAGGGCGAAGCCCGCCCGCAGGCCGGCATCAAGGTCGGCTACCTGGCCCAGGAGCCGGAATTGAACCCGGAGCACACCGTGCGCCAGGCCGTGGAAGAAGGCGTGGGCGACGTGCTGCAGGCACAGGCCGCGCTGGAAGCCGTGTACGCCGCCTACGCTGAAGAAGGCGCCGATTTCGACGCGCTGGCCAAGGAACAGGAGCGCCTGGAGGCCATTCTGGCCGCCGGTGACGCACACACCGTGGAACAGCAGCTGGACATCGCTGCCGATGCACTGCGCCTGCCGCCGTGGGAGGCCGTGATCGGCAACCTGTCCGGTGGTGAAAAGCGCCGCGTTGCACTGTGCCGCCTGCTGCTGCAGAAGCCGGACATGCTGCTGCTCGACGAACCAACCAACCACCTGGACGCCGAGTCCGTCGAATGGCTGGAGCAGTTCCTGCACCGCTATACCGGCACCGTGGTCGCCGTTACCCATGATCGCTACTTCCTGGACAACGCCGCCGAGTGGATCCTGGAACTTGACCGCGGTCGCGGTATTCCGTGGAAGGGCAACTACACCCAGTGGTTGGAGCAGAAGGACGAGCGCCTGAAGCAGGAAGACAACCAGGAAAAGGCTCGCCAGAAGGCGATCCAGAAGGAACTGGAATGGTCGCGCCAGAATGCCAAGGGTGGCCGCACCAAGGGCAAGGCGCGTCTGGCCCGCCTGGACGAACTGCAGAGCGTTGATTACCAGCGCCGCAACGAGACCAACGAGCTGTTCATCCCACCGGGTGAGCGCCTTGGCAACTCGGTGATGGAGTTCAAGAACGTCTCCAAGAAGTTCGGCGACCGCCTGTTGATCGACAACCTGTCGATGATCATCCCGCCGGGTGCCATCGTCGGCATCATCGGCCCGAACGGTGCCGGTAAGTCGACCCTGTTCAAGATGATCACCGGTCTTGAGAAGCCGGACTCCGGCGAGATCGTGACCGGCCCGACCGTGCAGCTGTCCTACGTGGACCAGAGCCGCGACGCGCTGGTGGGCAACCACAACGTATTCCAGGAAATTGCTGGCGGCCTGGACATCCTCAACATCAACGGTGTCGAGATCCAGTCGCGTGCCTACATCGGCCGCTTCAACTTCAAGGGCCAGGACCAGCAGAAGATGGTTGGCTCGCTGTCCGGTGGTGAGCGTGGCCGCCTGCACATGGCCAAGACCCTGCTGCAGGGTGGCAACGTGCTGCTGCTCGATGAACCGTCCAACGATCTGGACATCGAAACCCTGCGTGCATTGGAAGATGCGTTGCTGGAGTTCCCGGGCAACACCTTCGTCATTTCGCATGACCGTTGGTTCCTGGATCGCATCGCCACGCACATCATCGCCTTCGAAGGCGACTCGCACGTGGAGTTCTTCCAGGGCAACTACCGCGAATACGAGGACGACAAGAAGCGTCGCCTCGGCGATGACGCCGGTCCCAAGCGCCTGCGTTTCAAGGCACTGAAGTAATACCCGACAGACGGCCGCTCAACGCGGCCGTCTGCTTTTGGCGACGGCGCAGGACAGCACGCCCTTCGCTTTGAAGCCCCTCTCCCGCCTGCGGGAGAGGGGTTGGGGTGAGGGCAAGCTCTGCGCGGGAAACCTGCATCGCTTGCTTTGGTTAAAAAAGCTGGAAGCGCCGAAGAGCGGGTGAAGCTCCCCTCATCCGCCCCTCCGGGGCACCTTCTCCCGCGGGCGGGAGAAGGGATCGCAAAGCCCTGCTCCATCACGCATCACAGGCAAGCGCAGAGTCCTGCTCCCGCCTCCGGCCCCCTCTCCACACAGCGAGAGGAACAGCCTGCAATCCACGGAATTCCCCCATGTCCCTGCTCGACCGCATCTTCAAGCTGCAACAACACGGCACCAGCGTCCGCACCGAAGTGCTGGCCGGCATCACCACCTTCCTGACGATGTCCTACATCGTCTTCGTCAACCCGGAAATCCTCGGCACCACCGGCATGGATCCGGGCGCGGTGTTCGTGGCGACCTGCCTGGCGGCGGCGATTGGTTCGGCGGTGATGGCGCTGGCCGCCAACTACCCGGTCGGCATGGCGCCGGGCATGGGCTTGAATGCGTTCTTCGCCTTTACTGTGGTCGGTGCGGCTGGCCTGCCGTGGCAGCAGGCGCTGGCGGCGGTCTTCATTTCAGGCATCGTGTTCTGGGTGTTGTCACTGACCGGCATCCGCGCCTGGCTGGTGGCGGGCATTCCCGCCTCGCTGCGTTCGGCGATTGTCGCGGGCATCGGCTTGTTCCTGGCCATCATCGCGCTGCAGAAGTCGAACGTGATCGTCGCCAACCAGGACACCATGCTGACCTTGGGGCCGCTCAACACCGCCCCGCCCCTGCTCGCCCTGGCCGGCTTCCTGCTGATCGCCGTCCTCGAGGCACGCAAGATACGTGGCGCCATCCTGATCGGCATCCTGGCCGTCACCGGCGTGGGCTGGGCCATCGGTTCGGTGCAATACCAAGGCATCGTCTCGCTGCCGCCCAGCCTGGCGCCGACCTTCCTGCAGCTGGATCTGCCCGGCCTGCTGCACCACGACGGCGGTGCGCCACTGGCGGTGTTGCTGCAGGTCGTGCTGGTATTCGTGCTGGTGGAAGTGTTCGATGCGACCGGCACGCTTTACGGCGTACTCGGCCGCGCCGGCCTGTTGAAACTGGAAGACGGTAAGAAGCGCTTCAGCCGCGCCCTGCTCGCTGACAGCAGCGCCATCGTCGCTGGCTCGCTGCTGGGCACCAGCTCCACCACCGCCTTTGCCGAAAGCGCCTCCGGCGTGCAGGTAGGCGGCCGCACCGGGCTCACTGCACTGGTGGTCGCCGCGCTGTTCCTGGCCGCGTTGCTGTTTTCGCCACTGGCGGCGATGGTGCCGTCCTATGCCACCGCACCCGCCCTGCTGTTCGTCGCTGGGCTGATGCTGCGCGAACTGGTGGAAGTGAAGTGGGATGACCTGACCGAGTCGGTACCCGCAGCGCTGTGTGCGCTGGCAATGCCGTTCACCTACTCCATCGCCAATGGCCTGGCCTTCGGCTTCATCGCTTACGCAGCGCTCAAGGCCGGCACCGGCCGCTGGCGCGAAGTCCACCCGGCCGTGTGGCTGGTGGCCGGGCTGTTCGTGCTGCGCTATGCGTTGGAGTGATTGAAGCGCCAGCGTTGGCGGGTCAACCAAGCGCCATCACCGTGATGGTGACAGCGAACACCAGCATCGCGCTGACCACCGAAAACAACGCCAGCGCCAACAGGCTGCGCCACACGGTCGACCATGTCGGCCGGTGCTGGAAGAACTGCACCAGCGAAACCACGCTGTAGAGCATGCCCAGCATGCCAGCCAGCATCTGGGTATTCGGCACCCAGCGGTGCAGCAATACCAGCACCGACCAGATGACAAAGGCCTGCACCGTGAGCAACGTGGTTATCACCAGCCACTCGGGATAATTCAGTTTGCTGTAACGACTGAAGACCAAGCGGAACGCCAGCGCTTCGATAGGCAACAACATCAGCGTGAACGCCGCGAAGTGTGACTCGATCCAGGCAGCAACCGTGCGCGATGCGGCCATGAACCGCAGCACCTCCGCCGGCAACGCCTGGCCGGCAAACATTACATCGGGTGCACCGCTATCCAAGATGCTGTTGCCGGTAACCAAACGATTCAACAGCAGCACCACCGCCGTCATCATCGTGATCAGCAGCAGTGGCTTGACCTGGTTGCCGCGCCGCCCTTGGATGTAATCACGCAACAGGTGACCCGGCCGGCCCATCAGTTGCTTGAGCGAATACAGGATGCCGCGGTCCATGTGCAGCACGCTGTGCTCCAGCTCATGGCCAAGGAAATGCCAATCGATGCGATGCACCGGGGTAGGCTGACCACAGTTCGGGCAGTACTTCTGATCGGGACCGCCGGCTGCGCGACCACAATTGATACAACTGGTATCCGCGTGCATCCCCATGCACTGCCCTCTTGATGGCAAGGCAGCATTCTAGAACGGGGCAGACAGGTTCCGCCACGGCCGCGTAGGCACTGGGCCGCACTCTCCCCAGGACGCCCGGCCACAACCGCCGCCGGGCGTCCCCACAGCATGGCTAGTTGTATTGAATGGTGAACGTCGCCGCACCGTTGGCCTTGCCTGGCGTTACTCTGCCGGCGCGGGTTTGTATGTAACGCGCGCGCAACAGCAAGTGCATCGTGCTCAGCCCGGCCACACTTGTGCCGAGTTCAATGTTCTTGGAGAACTGCACCGGCTTTTCACTGCTACCAACCCGCTGTACCAGTTCGATCCCGACCCCACCAGCAGCATTGGCAATCGCCGACAACGGCAGCACACCCGGCAGGTTGGAACCATCCTGGGTGGCATCCAGGCGCACGCCTATCCGGTTCTGATACTGGGCAAGATTGCTGCCTTGGCAATCCAGCGCAATATCGAAGTCGCGGCTTGTCGCACGCGAGCCAACCCCGGTGAAGCTGCTGGCGGGCACCGCGCCAAATTCGACCACGATGTTGCGGCTGCCCGCTTGCACCGAACAGGTGGGGTTGACGACCGTGGTACCCGAACCCTTGAAAGTGGATACCAGCACCGGTTTGAGCGGCCCATCGCCATTGAGGTAATACGTGGTGAATCTCCCATTGGGTGCAATCAGGCCGGAGCCCGTTACCGCCGCAGTCTTGATCAACTCAACCCGGAAGGTGCCACCAGTCAAGGTTACGGCGCTGCTGCCGTTCAACGGCAGATCATGCGGATAGAACGTCTGGATACTTCCAGAGTCGCGGTAGACACGGATACCTACACCCGCCACATCGGTCGCATACACATTGGGAAATCCCGCAGCGGGCGCCTGCTGGGCCGCGTTGACATAACGCCCAATCGCGCTGCCAGAGCCGGAGCATTGCGCAACACGATCACGCTGGTTGATTGTCACCACCAGCTCTTTGATAACGCTACCCACTGGCACAGTGGGCATGATCACCACTTGCCCCATATCCATCTGCACGTCCTGCGCAACGAAAGCGCCGGCGCCCAGCGTACACATTGCATGCGCCTCTGGCCCCAGCCATACCGCCACAACAGCAAGCAATGCTGCCCACAGAACGCGGGCATGCCCATGAATCGACGACATACTGCCTCCATCGTTATGAAAGCCGGCCGTACAACAACTACTGCGCCAGCGGTTGATAAGCGATGCCGCAACGTCAACGGCGACTGGCACCTGGCGCAACTCGCAGGTGAGAAGTCGGTTGTTTTATTTCGCACAGGCCTGCGCCGCCTCCGCTGTACATGCAGCGCGGCCGAACATGCTCACAGGTATTTCGTGCGAGCGCAGGCTGCAATTGAATGCAGTGCGATCCGACGCGTGGCGTCAGCTGCAGTTGAAGATCAAATTAGAATCGCGGAACCAACCACTGTTGCAGCAGGAACGATACAGTTCCTCATTGCCACGGCGCCCCGCCAATTTCCAGCAGGTAAGTTGGGGATTCAGTTCAGACAGCCAGCACCTTGATCGGCATAACCAAGCACATAGGCAAGCACCTCCGTTTGCTATTTTGATCGAACGCAATCAGGCGTATCGACTATAACATTGATGTCGGATTCAACACACGACACCACGATTTGTTACCACTAAATCATGCACCGGCAAGTAAATAACTGAATTAAATAACCCACGCCATGCATTTTCCACGCTACCAGGCCCACAAGCCATTACAGCTGCAACAGCAGCCGCGCCATCGAGTTACGCGGCGGCCACAGAAGCAAGCCTACACTTCCTTTGCACAGTCAAAGGGGGCAACAAACAGCAGTCGCACGTAAAAAAACATGCAGGGGAGGGGTACACGAGTAACGCTCAGTTGTACTGAATGGTAAACGTCGCCATGCCCCCCGCCCTACCGGGCCCCACCGCACCCGCACTGGTCTGGATATAGCGGGCTCTCAATGGCAAAACCAACGTTCCGGCATTCATTGCCCCGCTGGCAAGAACAACGGTCTCGCCAAAGCGCAGCGGCCGCTCACCTTGCGCTCCACGTTGAACCATCTGAATCGCTATACCGGAGGCCGCGTCCGTAGACGCAGTCAATGCCATTACACCCGGCATGCTTGAAGCATCCTGCAGAGCATCCACGCGCACGCCGACGGTGGAACCCGCCACACTGGAGCTTTGACAATCAAGCTCAATATTGAAATCGCGATTGCCAGCAACAGCACCCACTCCGGAAAATACACTCCGGGACACGGCACCAAAATTCACCGCGATATTCTGGCTACCGGCGCTGGGCACGCAGGTGGGGGGTTTAATGGTCGCCCCACCGGCTCTCAGGGTCACTGCCAATAAGGGGGAAAATGAATCCACACCATCGAGGATTAGGCCCGCGAGCAAGCCAGGACCGGCGATCGGGCCGCTACCAACAACAGCATTGACCTTTATCAACTCTACTACCAGATTTGAACTCGGTATCCCGAATGACGCCAATGCCCCGTACCTCATCTCCACCGGATAGTAATGCGTACTTGTTCCTCCCCCGTTAGCCGCAACTGTCTGCCTAATCCTGATTCCGATCCCGGGAACGGCAGTGGTTAGAACGCCCTCACCAAAGCCGGGCACGCCGCTCAAAATTCCACCTTGAAAAAGCGCAAGTTTTGCGTACCCTCCAGATAAATCGCAACGGAAACTCGTCGAGGCCTTCGATGTGACGGGAAAGGTCCGCGTAAGAATCACGCCGCCGACCTGAAGATTCGACGGGACGCTAACTTCGCCAAGATTCAAATCGATGGTTTGAGCGACAAAACTTGGTGAACTTATTTTGCAGAGTGCAAATGCTGGCTGTACAAAACAAAATCCTAGCACCGCAGGCATGGCCACCCCCAGCAACCGCATCGGGCAATGTATCAACGACATACCGTCTCCACTGAAGTGATTCCCAACTGTTCCTGGCCGGTAGCCGCAGCTACCTGGTACTGCAACAAGCAACGTTGCGACGCGTGCGACCCCCACTCCACCCGCAGCAGGCCACTATCGCGCTCGGTGCGCACATAAAGACGCCCGCCTTGCCCGACAAGACCAACAAGTTGCCCGTCGTCGTCCTTGACCGCAGCACCAAGCGGCAACGACTGCCCGCCAGCACCGCGCACACTGATCAGCAACGCCCTGCCGCTCCGGGTCTGGAAGCGCAAAAGGCTGATCGCACCCGCGTAAGGCGCTACCGATTGGCTACTGGACTCCAGTTCGACATCACGCGACATGTCGGCCGGATCAAGGGTGATGGCATTGAGGCGGTATGGCGAGACATACGGAACCACCGCATAGCCCCGACTATCCACGCGCAGACCCAGAGCATTGGTCAGCCGGGCGTCAGTCGCGCCAAGGGCATGCACCAGCACCATGGTATCGCCACGATACGGTGTAAAAGTTACGCCTCCGCTGTGCACCAATGCATTTCCACTGGCGCTAAGCGACAACTGGCGGAAGTCATCGGAGTAACCGTAGGCACCATTGACGGTCGCATAGCGGCCTCGATAGCCCGCCGAGGCCATCACACTGGTGCGGCCATCGCGGATGTCGGTCAGAGTCAGCCCATAATCCACATTGTAGTCAGCACCTGCAGACCCACTGATGCCGATGCGGCTACTCTCATAGCCGCCGTTGCGGCCCCTTGCACCACCGTCGCGCATGCCGATGTCCGCATTGAACGCCATCGACCGACTACGCCTGCCCAGCGGCATGCTCATGCTCAGCAAGTATTGGGTATCACGGACTGCAGGCAGGCCTTCTTCTGTGCGAACCGCCGAGAAGCCAAAGTTCACCGCGCGCCAAGCGTTGTTGTAGCCAACTTGGTATTGCACGCTGTTGCTGGGTACATCGTAGAAGTCGCGCACCGACCCAGTCACATATAGCGAGCCCCAACCCTTGGCCAGCGGCTGGTTCAAGGTCAACTGGAACTGGCTGCGTTGCTTGCCATAACGCTGCGCGCCGAAGCCGCGCGAAATCGAATCACGATGGCTCAACGCGTCCTGCAGGGTGTAATAGCCACGGGTTGAGTACCGATAAGCTGCCAGTGTCACATTGGTGCCCAACGTACCAATCAGATTGCTATAGCTCAGCCGCATGCTCGAGCCCACCGTATCTTGGCCGCGCTGGAACCGCGAGCGCGCGTGCGTCATATCAAGCGACAGCGCACCGACAGGTGTGGCCAGGCCCGCGCCATACAGCAACGCGGCGTAGTTATCACTAAGTAGCCCGCCGCCGTACAACGTCAAGCGATTACCCATGCCGCGCTGATAGGTACCTTGCGCAAGCCAGGGTTCATCCAACAGATTGTCATTGCGTACTTGGCCAATCGTGAACGCATAACGAGACATGCCTGGCCGCAACATCTGCGCAACCGCGCCGAACGGGACCTTGAAGGACCGGATGCGACCATCAGCCTCAATGACACTGACATCCAAATCACCGCCATAGCCTGTGGGATACAGATCCTCAATGATGAAGTTGCCAGGCGAGACTGTGCTGGAATAGATCAACTGTTGGTTCTGGCGAATTTCCACACGGGCGTTTGTCTCGGCGATGCCGCGTATCACCGGAGCGTAGCCACGAAGAGAATCCGGCAGCATGCGATCGTCAGTAGCCAGGCTGATACCGCGATAGCCAACCGAATCGAACAGTTCACCACTGGTATAGGCCTCACCAACGGTGAGTTCCCCTCCCACCTCTGCGAATCCTCGCTGGGCATAAGTCGCAATGCGCTGCCAATGACTGCCCGAACCCTCGTTCCAGGTAAGGTTGGAGTCCTGACGCAGCTGCCAGCCACCCAGATTCAACCCCATGTTCAGACCTAGGTAGGCGCTCCGACTGCGCTGAGCCAGCGCACCGCGTGTTTGCCCGTCCACCATATTGAAGCTATAGCCGACGAAGCCTGCATTTATGCCACGGTCCCATAGTGCAGGATTAACATAGCCGCGCGCTTCGCGCCGTAAATTCACCTGCGGAATGCTCAAGTCATAGCGCAGATTTCCACTGTCATAAATGCCAAACCCATTGGGTATGCGCTCCTGCACCTGGTAGCAGGCACCTGCAGTGTTCGCGTCTGCGGAAGCCACCAGCAGCTGCTCGGTATCTACACCAAGTTCCTCAAGCAGCGCGATGTCCAGGCAAGCGCCTACCTCTCCTTTTCCATTTGCGCGGAACGGCAGATCACGGCGCCCCTTCCAGCTGCCGTTGACGTAAATGTCCACTCGATAGTCGCCCGCCACCATCGGATTTCCGTTGGTGAAGGCGGACAGATCGACCTTCGCACCCGAGCCGGAAAGAAAGTTCGAGTCGAACTGCGCCGCTTCCGGAGCAGCAGGCCTGCCAGGCCCGCCGTTCACCAATAGAGCCTGCTCACCGAGATTGGCGCTTGGCTCAGGACTGGGCGCCGGCGCTGCCAACAAAGACAACGGCATCGCTACGCCTGCCGCAAGCACGAACCCCGGCAACAGGCGGACCTTGGCTCGCGCCGTACCGTCAATGGATCTCCGAATTGATGACGACAAACTGCACTCAATCACACCGAGTTCCTTGAGAACGATTGCTACCGCGAACATGCTCAATCCTTCGAGCCGATGTGCTTAATGACCAACCATTACGTTGGCGATGCTCTCCGCCCTGCCGCCGTAGTCGTTGATGGTGACGAAGCTCACCTGATTCATGGACTCATCGGTGTCAAACACCAACTTCTGATTCGGCCCAACCATCGCGCCTTTGCCTTCAATCACTCTGCCAGTGCTGGTCGCACCCGCGCGCACTTCAGCCAGCGTCACGTGATAAGGCGTTGGGTTGTCGATGCGCAGCTTTCCGCCTGACCAACTCCAACGCAGCTTCGCTGGTGCACTGTTTGCGTCTTGCGGCAAACCCTTCGGCCGATAGAACAGCTTGATCCGCGAACGAAATGCAACCTGCAGATAGTTCTGCTCTTCGCCGGTATCCTTCGGCGAGGGCGCCACGTCCAATACGTTCAGCCAAAACAGTGACTCGCGATCCGTCGGCAAGTCGGCGCCGGTAAAAATTACTCGCAACGCCTGACTGCGCCCGGCTTCGACACGCGCTATGGGCGGCGTCAGCAAAAAAGGGGCGTCACTGTTTTCCGCTGTCTGCTCGGGATTTCCTCCATCAATCCATGCCTGCACCAGCGAGGGCGTATCACCCACATTGCTCACCTGGACAGTAATCTCCCGCACCTGCGATGGATAAATGACCCGCGTTCCGCTGATTACCACGCCCGCCATGCTGGGCGGACAAAACGACACCATCAACGCTGCGCCAAGCAGTGTTTTTTTTGAAAAGTGATTTCATCGCCGCCACTGATTCCATGCGCGCAAAAATCCCTCGACCGGGCGCACTGCCGGTCGAGGGTCCCGACAACTACACTTAGTTGTAGATGATCGTGTACTTCACGCTACTGGTGACTTCACCCGGAGTTGCTACACCTTGGGCGTAGTACTCAACGGCGTAGTTCAGGTTTGCCGATCCATCCGCAGCAACCGTCACCCACTGCGAGCCAGCCTGCACCTGGCCTGCTCCCGCCGCAGTCACCGGCAGTACGTCGTTGGTGCTACCCAACAACTGCAGTTGCACGTTGGTTGCCGGGTTGGCAGCAGCGGTATTGTTCAAACGACCGCTGCTGGCGTCAATGGTGGCGCCCGGCTCAAAGTAAGCCGCAACGTTGCCCGCATCACACTGGGTCAGATTGATCGAGAACGGAGTGCGGCCGGCAACCTGTCCACTGGCGGCCAAGGCGCTGGCACCCACGGTCGGCAGCGTTACGGTGAAATCGTTACCCTGCGGCGTAGAAACGGTGCAGGTCTTGTCGGTGATCTCGCCATTGAAGGTAATGGTGCCATCAGCGGCGCTGGCGATGAGCGGGACTGCAGCCAGTACGAGTACTGCCATGATGTTGACGTTGCGCATTGCGTTTACCTTGCCCTATTGATTGAAGTGAGTGCGGAGGGAACAAGCGATTCCAAAGCGATACCCCACTGTCGATATCCTGGTGAGAACGCGGCGACCGCTTGTCAGGTCCGGGGCAAACGTTAGCAATTATTAATGTGATGACCTTCACGAAAATTGCGAATTGACTTGGCCCCTTTACACAGACGCGCATGCCAGCAACTTCCGCATATCGCTTCGCGGGATAGACCCATCCAAATTCACTACCTGGTCCCCTTAAAACTGAGAACAGTGCTTTGGGAAATGGGCTGCGATCGAGGGAATAAACCGCCTTGATGAAAGTCACCTTCGCTGCGTGATCGCCTCCTGCAGAACTGCAATTTGCGTCTTCTGCATCGCCATGGGCGGGCGCTTACTGAAGGCCCCACAGCGCGGAGCACCACCATGAACCGTTCTTTCCTGCTTGGCGTGGCACTTGCTCCTATCAGCGCGCTGGCCCAGCCCAGTGAGGGCACTGTGCAGTTCAGCGGCCGGATCACCAGCCCGGGCTGCGCGACCGCGCTTGAAGTGGAGGCACAGCAGCTGCGCCTGGATGACTGCCCGCGTGCAACCCAGGGTGCGGCTATCAGCGTGGAAACCCTGGATACCGGCAGCAACGTACCGGTCGGCTCGGCCACCTCTCCGCAAGCCGCAACCACCTTGATGGCGCCGTTGCCGCAGGCCCAGCAACGGCTGTTCTCAACCAAGTACAGGTTGGCTGCACAGTCGGCGCAAAGCGGCTATCTGGTAAGAATTACCTACCTGTAACCCGTCCGCTTGAAACGAGCCACGACGCCGAGCGCACCGTGGCTGCTGTCAGTTGGCCATTCAAGCCCCGAAGCGATATCCGGCACAGCCAGCTGGGTATGCAGGACGCACTGCCCAAGCCCGGCGCATGCGCATCAACGTGATCGATTCAAGCGGCCAACTCAAGTCAGCCTGGGGAGACAAGCGTCGGCGCCCGTGCGATGCGTAGACACCAGCTCCCCAGCAACAGGAGCCATACGAACGCGTATAACGAAGCAGCGGAGATCTGCAGCCATACTCCCGGTACAAGCAAGAACAGCGGCCACGCCCCCGCCAGTGCAAGCATCGCCAGCACTGGCAATCGCCGCATCAATGGATCGCCCAGCAGCGCATAGCGGCGCAGGAACAGCAGGGCAGTCAACAGACACCCGGCCAACGCAGCCCATGCGATGCCGGCGATCCCCGTCACCGCCGGCACCAACGCCAGTGCCAAGGCATTGACCGCGCTGCCCATCAACTCATAGCGCATCGGCAAGACAGTGTTACCGATGGCATAGGCATAACGCGCGAGCAAAGCATTCCAAGCGCCGAAAACAATCACGCATGCGAACCAGGCCAGCAACATCGGCAACGGCCCTTGCTGCATGCCGGAGGGCAGCAGCAACTCCACCAGTGACGGCGCGCTGCCAATCATGCCGGCCGCAGCAGGAATGGTCATTGCAGCCGTCAGCAGCAAGCCCAACCGCAATGCAGCCCGCCGCGCGGCAAGGTCTTCACCCAACTGCGCCATGCGCGCCAGCACCACCTGGTTGAGACTCATCAGCGCGACCAACGGCAGGTTGACCAGCTTGCGCGCCAGGTTGACCAGGGTGATGGCACCTTCGCCGAGGAAAGAGGCGCAGATGCGCTCCAGCAGCACAAGCCCCTGGCTGGCCCCGGCGCTGGCAAGCAACGGCCCGAGCCTGGCATACAGTTCAGCAGCATCGCGCCGTTGCCAGCACCAGCGCCAAGGCCGCCAGCCACCGCGCCACAGCAACGGCAGCACCGACAACAACATCAGTACGGCACCGGCAACGAACGCCCACGACAGGCTGCGCTCATCGCTTGCCCCACGCTGCTGCAGCAACAACAGCACCGGCGGCAGGTTGTAGAGAAACGAGCCGAGGCCGGCCACCAGAAATCGTTGTTGCGCCTGCCCCACCGCCGCTGCCAACGCATGCAGCAGCAGCATCGGTATCACGCAGGACAGCACCAGCAGACTGGATGCAGCAGTATGCTGCGCGGCAGGCGCCAGCCCCGGGCCTATCAACCTGACCCATAGACCAGCAGCCAACGCCAATACCACGCTGATCAGAATGCCGATCAGCAACACACTCGCCACCTGGGTGGACACCCACCCGCTGCGGCGCTCCACATCCAGCTGTTGATACAACGGCAGCGCGGCCGACGACAGCAGGCCGGCAGCCAAGGTCATGCGGATGGCTTCGGGCAGGAACTGCGCCACCAGAAAACCATCGGTACGTGCACCTGCGCCCCAGGCATCGACCAGCAGCCATTCGCGGCCGAAGCCGAGCGCAAGCCCGGCTACCGTCACCACCGTCAACCAGAGCGTAGTGCGGAACATGCTCAGTGCAGCAGCGTCAGGATGTTCTTGCCACCCACCCGATAGGACAGGTTGTGCGGCCGCTCACCCATTGGCTTGGCACCGGTGCCGCCGATGATCTTGTAGGGCGGCACTTCCTTGGCCACCACCGTGTTGGCGGTGATCACACAGCCGCGCCCAAGGTGCGCGCCATGCGCGACCAGCGCGCGGCTGGCGATCCACACATAGTCATCGATGATGATGGGCGCGGAAACCGACCAGAACTCCGGTGCGGTCAGGTCATGCGAGCCGGCAATGATCAGCACGTGCGAAGCGATGGCGACATGGTCACCGATGCGCAGGCCGGCGCGGGCGTCGATCTGGCAGTGCCAGGCAATCACGCTGTCCTTGCCGATCACCAGATTGTTGACACCCAGCACTTCGGTATTGCGCCATATCGTGGAACCCTCACCGATCTTCGCGCCGCCCAGGCGCAACCAGGTCAGCCGCACCCAATGGAACGGCACCTTGTTGATGGCGATGTTGTAGATCTGCTCCCACAAGCGCAGGGAGCGGTCCTTGAACGTCGGCCAGTTGATGCCATAGCGTGGCACCAGCTGCGCCGGAACCTCGGTCTTCAGCACATGGTAGAGCTGCCTGCCCAGTGGATGCTGCAGCTGCGATTCGATATCCACCGAGCAGATCGATACCCGCACCTGATCACCGCTGGCTTCCTCGAATGCGCCCTCGTTGGCCAACAGCCATTCGTAGGCTTCGCCCAGCGCGGCCGGAGCAACCTGCATGCGGGCGGCGTAGTCGGCCAGCCGTGCACGCAGATCCATGGAATGAAAAATCCGGTGTTTCATTGCTGCTTCCTCAAACTCGACAAAGGCTGGCCAGGGGTACCGGAGGAAACCGCGGCCGCGCTCTGCAACCCCAGACCCATCAGCAGCCAGAACAAGGCCACCAGCACCATGGTGAAACTGTAATAGTGATCGATCAGTCCGGTCAGCAAGGCCGCTACCAGGCCGGTGGTGCAGCCCATCCACAGCCCATTACGCCTATCCACCGTAAGCACCTTGCCGCGCGGCCGCACCTGTTGCCACCAGCGCCAGGTCACCACGCAATACAGCACCATGCCCAGCGCTCCCAGTTTGTACATGTAGTACAGCCAAAGATTGGAGATGCCGAGCAGGCCACTGCCCGGCACTGGCGGTTCAGTGCGGAAGCCGATTCCCAAGGGGTAGCGTGCCACCGCCTCGGGGAAACGCTTGTACTCATCCACACGTACCTCGGTGCTGGCATTGTCCGATGAGAACATCGTCGCCAGACGGTCCTGCAGCGGCGCATAGGTCAGCGCCAGCACCCCACCAAGGATGATGCCGGCCATGACCATCGCACGCGCATAGGGAACCCGCAGCCAGGACAGCCACAGCAGTACCAGGCCGATGGCCAGGATGGCACCACGTGAGCTGCTCAACAGCAACGCCGCACCACCGAGCACGGCCACCGCCGCACCCAGTGCGCGCCGCCAGCCGTGCTGATAGAGGCCGTAGAAGGCCGCCAGTGGCACGAACATCGCCATCGCGCCGCCGGTCAGGTTGGGGTGAACCCAGGGCGAGCCCAGGCGCGCGTTCTCGGCACTGAAAATATCCAGCAACGCCTCCGGGTGCGCGTAATGCATCTTCTCGAGTACCGGGATCATGTCCAGCGCGCTGCGTGATTTGACGAACATCCCCAACGACAGCAACAACATCGCCAGGTTGCCCAGCAACAGCATCACCATCAATTGTTCGCGTTGCTTTTCCTGCGACAGCATCAGCGGTGCCAGCAACAGCAGCGACAGGTTGGCCAACCAGCGCACCCAATTTACTGGTCCATTGCCATCGGCCACCACCATCACCTGACCAACCAGGAACGGCAGCACACTGAACACCATCAACAACAGCAGGCCGCGCTCGACGCTGCCCCACTGCGGCCGCTCCAGCCGCTGGAAGAACAACTGCAGCGCCACGCCCGCCCAGGTCAGCCCAAGCATCGCCTCGGCCAAGGTGAAACGGAAACCCACCTGCAACGTGCTGAACGGCATGAAGGTGGCCACCAGCGCGAACAGCGACAGCCCTACCATCGGCCAACGCAGCACCACCAGCGCCGCCGGCAGTCCCGCCAAGACCACGAAAAACTTGGACGGCGGCAGGAACAGCAGCAGGCTGCCGAACAGCAGGCCGCACAGCACGGCGACAGTAGTGCCCAGCCTCATCGCCATGCCTCCTGCAGCAGCTGTGCCACCCGTTGTTGGTAGGGCCCGGCGCTGTAGCGCCGTGCTGACATCATCAGCGCGCCAGGGGTTTCCTGCTCACCGCGCCCCGATGCCGCCGCCAGCAGCGCACTATTCAGTTGAACCACGTCCCGCGGATCAAACCGCAGCGCCTGCGCCGGCGTGATCTCATCCAGCGCACTGCCAGTGGCGACCGCAACCGGTGTGCCGCAACTCAATGCCTCGATCACCGGCAAGCCGAATCCTTCGGCGGTCGCCGGGTGCAGCAGGCGTTCGGCATCGTGATACAGCCGCGACAGCTGCGCGTCACTCAGCCCGCTGCGCCAGTGCAGGCCTGCCAGCGCCGACAGGTGCGCAGGTACATCGGCAGGGTCACCGATCAGTACAAGATCCGGCAGCGCGTGGCCATCACCACGCAGCGCGTTCCACTGCTGCAGCAGGAACGGGATGTTCTTGCGTGGCTCGCGGGTACCCACTACCAGCCAGTAGCGCGCTGGCAACGCCGGATCGGACGCCGGACTGGGTGCCGCCAACGGCAGTACCGCATTAGGCAGGACCGAGGTGCGTTCCGCCGCACGCGGATACAACCGTGCAAGCGCAGCAGCGCTGAACTGCGACGGTGTCCAGATCGCGTCGGCGCCGCGCACCGCGTGCCCGATAAGAAAACGGTCCATGCCGCCATAGACACGCCCGTGCAGCCAGCTGGCATGACGGCCGGGCAAGGTCAGCTGGAACACGTCGTGCAGCAACAGTACCTGCCTGCGCAATGTCGGCGGACGGCGCAGCGGCAAACCACTGTTGGCGGTGGCGATATACAGATCGACACCATGCGCCCGCAGTGCTCCCGGCAGGAAGCCCAGTTCGAAGGCCAGGCGCGAACGCGGCCGATGCAGGCCGTTGCTGGCCGTCGCCGCAGGTGGGCAGATGGCCAGCTGCCGGTGCGGATGCCCTTCCGGCGCCATGCTGAAACGCAGCAGCTCGCACCCTTCGGCCAGCAGCGCCTGCTCAAGGGCCAGCACCTGACGGGCAATGCCCGAATGCGGTGCGGCGGTGACCGGCCGGTAATCGATGCCTATGCGCATGTCAGCCCGGCGTACACCGCCTCCAGCTGGTCTGCGGAACGCTGCCAATCGTGCTGCGCGCGTACATAGTCACGGCCCGCCTCGCCGGTGCTGTGTGCCAGCTGTGCACTTGCCAACAACTGCAAGGCCGCAGCAACCAGTGCCTCCGCGTCCACACCGCCCTGGTAGTGCGTGCCACGCTGCACATCCAGCCCGGACACCGCCTGCGGCGTAGCGACCACCGGCAGGCCCGCCGCCATCGCCTCCAGTACCTTGAGCTTGGAACCGCCCCCATCGCGCAGCGCCGCCAGGAACAGGCTGCAGCTGGCCTGCACCGGCTGCAGGCTGGGTACAAACCCAAGCCACTCGATGCGTGGATCCGGCCAGCGCTCGGCCCATTGCGCCGGCAATGCGTAGCCGCAGAGGCACAACCGTACTTGCGGCTCCGCCGCCCATATCGCCGGCATGATGTCGTCCAGCAGCCACTCCACCGCATCGATGTTGGGCGCGTACTCGAAGTTGCCTACGAACAAAATCCGCCGTGCGGCATGATCAGCCACCACCTCGGAGAACGCCCCGGTATCGGTACCGTTGACTACCACCGCGACAGGTTGGCGGCTGTACGCCGCCAGCACCCGGGCATCGTCCCCGGTCATCGCCACCACCTTGCGCGCAGCAGCAACAACCCGGCGTTCCCAACGCTGGTAACGCCAACGGTCCAGTCGCGCCAATGGCCTGAATACTGCCGGCAGACGACTGTAGGTCACCTCTGCCAGCGTGGATTCGACATTGTGTTCGCTGAGCAGGAAACCGCCTTGATGCTTGCGCAGTGGGCCGCGGCACGGCTCGAACATATAGGAGTGTTCCAACTGCACCACATCCCAGGGTTGCTGCAGCAACTGCTCCAATGCGCGGCTGAACGCCGGCGCGTAGCCGTTGACCGAGGCCAGCAGCGGCGCTGGCGACAGCAGCCCAGCGAGCATCGTCTTCATTGAGCGCAGCGGCCGCCGCTCAAGCACGAGCAGACGTTCCAGCAGCGGCTCCAACTGCGCCTGGGTCGCGGCATCCAGCGGCACTTTGCTTTGCACCAGCAGGGTAATGCGATGGCCGCGCGCGGCCAGGCAGCGCAGCAGATGGTACTGCCGCAGTTTGCCGCCGCTGGTGGTTGGCCATGGCAGATACGGCAGGATCCACAGGATATGCAGCGGCCGCATCACCACTCCAATACCGACAGCGATGTCGACACCGGTACCTGCACCGCGTCACCACTGCCCAGTTGCTTGCGCGCGCCTGTCAGCACGTCGTGCAGCACCGCCTGGTTGAGGCCGTTGACCTGGACCTGCCCGGGCTGCGCCGCCCAGAACATCCATAGCCGGCGGCCGTCCGGGCGCTGCCAACCAATGCTGATCAAACCCGGCGCAGCGCCATTGAATGCCGGCGCCTTGCCCGGTACCAGGCGCGGCCCGGTGATCTGCAGCAGCCGCTGCACCGCGCTGTATACCGGCTTGGCATCACCTGCCTCGTCGAGCAGACCGTAGCGGCGGTCGCGCGCACCTGCGCGCTGATCCAGGTCACTCAGGGCAAACAGGAAAATCTTGTCGTAATCCAGTGCGCTCATCAGCGCCAAACGTCGGGTGACGAAGTCCGCCTGCCCCTGCGCACCGATGATGGGCTGCTCTTCCTTTGGGCCGGCATAGCTCGACCAACCCCATTCGTCGGCCCAGATCTCGCCCGCACCGGCGGCCCTCAAGGACGCGTTGCCCTGACGGGCGCGCTGCACGAAGTCCATCGCGTGCGCATCGTCGCCCTCCGGATACAGCGAATACGGGTGGTAGGCGGTGATCACGTCCAGGGAAAACAAGCCGCCCTTGGCTAGCGCTTCCACCATCAATGCGCCGTTACGGGTAGGCATCTGGCTGAAATAGCCCATGCCGCCCAGTACGATCTTCCGGCCCGGGGCTTCACGGCGCATTGCCTGCACGGTGGTCAGCAGCAACTGTCCATAAGCGGCAGGGTCCTCGCGGGGTTGCCAGAATGCGGGCAGGTTGGGTTCGTTCCACACCTGCCAGGCCACCACCTTGGGATAACGCTGCGCCAGTTGCACCATAGCGCGCGCATACAGCGCAGGATCCTTCGGCGGATACTGGTCGGGATTGGGGCTGCCCGCCGGCGCCGAGGTGGCATGCGGTGCCGAGCCGACCAGGTACACCTCGGCCTGCAGACCGCGCCGCTCCATTTCCGCCATCAGTGGATCAAGCACATCCCAGCGGAACTGGCCTTGGCGTGGCTCGATGGTGTCCCAGTGCAGATCCACCCGCACCCAATGCAGGCCCAGGGCCTGTAGCTGATCCATCTGCTTGCGGTAGCGCGCCGGCTCGAACCACAGGAAGTGCGCATTGACGCCCAGATAGTCCGCCCACACCACCGGCCGCGGCGGGACCAGCTCCAGTCCGGCCCGCTCGCCTTTGGCGCAGGCGCTGACGCCCCACAGCAGCGCGCCAACCAACAGCGCTGAGCCAAGTATCCGCGTCAGACGTACCTTGAACACGCCCGCTTCCTTCATCGTCTGCGCTCCACTACCGATGCGAACAGCGCCGCAAACTCATCTGCAATCGTCTGCCACTGCCGTTGCTTACCCAGCGCCGATGCCGCCACCGCCCACTGGCGTGCCAGCGATGGCGCATCCAGCAGTGCAACAATCCGCTGCGCCAGCGCGTGGCTTTGGCCCTGGGCAAAGACCACCCCGTTGCCGTATGAAACCTCTTCGGCAAACGCGCGCGCATCGGAGGCTATCACCCCACGCCCGCTTGCATTGGCCCACGACAGCGCACCACTGGTCCCGCGCAGCTTGCCAAGCAGCGCCAGCTTCCGCGAATCGCGATAAGGCAGCACCATCGCGTGGTGCGCCTGCACGCAATCAAGTATTCCCTCGGCGGGCAGATCGAGCTGCCACGCGATCCGCTCTGCGATACCAAGGCCGGTGGCGAGTTCGCGCAGCTGTGACAGATAGTTGCCACGGCTGCCAAAGGCCAGCTCAGGTGACGAGCCACCGGCCATGGTCAACACCAGCCGCGCCTGCGGCCGAGTGCGGAAAACCTCGGCTACGGCTTCGAATAGATCTTCGATGCCCTTGCCCGGGTAGATGAAGCCGAAATACAGCAACCGCACGACTTCGTCCGGAGGCAGCTCCGCCTGGGCGAATACCGGATTGCCATGCGCGATGAAGTGAACCTTGTCTGCCGCGCTCCGCATCCGCTCCCGCAGGCAGGTGGCGCCGGTGCGGGTCAAGGCCACCATCGCATCAAGACCGGCGGCCACGTTGCGTTCGCGTGCGAGCGTGCTGCGGTCCTGTGCCAACGCAAGCAGCTGCGGCAGCGGACGCGGCCACGTCGCCACGCGGCGTAAAACGCCGCGCGCAGGGTCCGGCGAGCGCCACACCAGGCGTTCGGGATCATGCACGGTGGCGCTGGTCGCCAGCTGCGGCCAGCGCACACGCAGCTGCTCGAGCGCAACGAACTCCGGCCCACGGCCGCCGCCCAGCTGTGCATGGACGATGTCCACGCCCTGCCAGAAATCCGCATCGTGGGTATCCCAACCCTCCCCGTCGCGGTGCGGTGGCACGCACACGTCCACGCCGACGCCACGCAGCGCCTGCATCCACGCCTGGGCATAGTCGGCAATACCGTTCTGCAATGGTGGCAGTGGCGCGAGCAGGGCGACTCTCACTCAATACGCCCCAAGCCAGCGACTGATGGGCTTCCAGAACTTGGCGGGGATCTCGAACACGCGTCGGTTGAGCACGATGCCATCGACCCGTCCCAGTGCGTCGCGCAGCAGCGCCAAGGCACTTTCCACTGCGGGTACGGTGGTGCTGCGTGCCTGCACGACCAGGATGATGCGGTCGCAGCCGCGCAACGCTATCAGCGCATGCTCGTCGCTCAACGGCGGCGCCTGCACGATCAACATCTCACCGGGCTGGACCGGCAGTGCCCCCTCGCGCACCGTATAACCCTGCTGCCTGAGCACGATGGCCAGGCGCGAGGCGATGAAGCTGACACCCTCGCCGGAACGACCTGACGTCACGCCCAGAGACAGCCCGCGCTCGGCAATCTGCTCCAACGGCAGCCGGCAGTAGATGCGATACAGCGCCGCACGCAGTGCTTGCGACCCCTCCTGGTCGCGCGCTATCTCCGGCACCGTGGCCAACAACGGCACGTTGAAGGTTTTCTCGATGCGACCGCCGTCGTGGATGCGCTGATCCAGCAGATACAGCACGAACACCACCACCAAGGCCACAACCAACGCCACCGGCAGGGTCAGCAGCAACATCAACATGCTTTTCGGGAAAACCCGCGACGGGGTGAAACTCGATTCGCCGACCAAGGCTACATTGCTGAGCCGATTGCGATTCAAATCACGGATCACGCGCGCGCGCAGCAGATAGTCCGAATACTGCGCGAAGGTCTTCTCGGCCGAACCCAGCTCCAGGCTGAGCCGCGACAATGACGGCTCGGCCGACATCACTTCCTCGCGTGCGGCCTGCAGCTGCTTGAGCTGTTCGTCGATCTCGGCGATGTTGGCATCGATCTTGGCAACATTGATGCGTGCGTCCTGCATGTCCTGGCGCAGGCGCGTGCCAAGGGCGTTGGGGGCCATGTTGCGCGAACGCACCACGTTGTCATTGACCGCGGCGATCTCCGCTTCGAGGCCGGCAATGCTTTCATCCAGCGCCCGCACCGGCGGCGCGCCATCCTTGAAGTTGCGCAGCAGATCCAGGCGCTGCTGCTTCAGGCCATTCAACTTCAGCTTCAGGTCTTCGCGGGCGGGATTGAGGCTGATCTCACGCTCGGTCATCACTTCACCGGCGACGGCCGGCAGCTGCCGTCCGGCCGCACCGAGTATCCCCCGCAGCGCTTCACGCTCGGCCTGCAGCTCGCGGCGCTGGCGATAGAGCTTCTGCAGCTGATCGGTCACATCTTCAATGCGCTGTTCGACACTGGTGGCATCGATCACCCGCAGGCGATCACGCAACTGCTGTTTCAGCTTGATGATGGTGTCGTTGAGCTCGGTGTTCTGCTGCTGGTAGAAATCAAACAACGCATCGCCGCCCGCAGCATTTGCGCGCTCATCGAAATACGCATCCACCCAGGCCCGCGAGATGCCCTGCGCCACCTGCGGGTCGCCCCAGGTCACGCGCATCTCCATCACGTTCGAGCCCGGGTCATGGCTTACCGCCAGCCGTTTTGCCAGACGTGCCGCCAGACGGTCTTCGGGCGGCGCCTTGTCCATCAGACCCACGCCCACGAACATGTCGCGGACAAGTTCCTTGCACCACGCGGCCGCCTTTCCAAGCTGGAACTTGAAACGCGCCCAGCCGCCCTGCGGTGGTACCGACGACATGGCCAGATAGGCCTTGGCAACCTTCAGCATGACCGGCGCACTGGTCGCCATTTTTTCCTCATCCAGCAGCGGATCACGCTGCGGGCTCTGCTGCACGAAGCCGGACTCCGGGCCCGGCTGCACCGGCAGCTGCACGCTGGCACTCTGGGTAGGCTTGACCAGCAGCCGCGCATCGGAAACGTAGCGATTGGGCAGCAGGAAGGCACCGGCAACCACCACCGCGATCGTGACCAGCAATGTCAGCCGGAACTCACGCGTGAAGATGAAAAGAAGACGCAGCGCGTCACGAAGACTACGGACCTCGATCACGGCACGCTCCCGTCTGGGTTGTTGATCCGATAGGACGGCTCGTTTATCTGATAATTCGCCGATGCGCCGAACCCGCGGAACATCAGCAGCTGGCCCACATACATGTCCACCCGCTGGATCGCATTGCCGATGCGCGAACTGGGCACGAACACCAGATCACCGCGCTGCAACTGCACCCCCGCCTTGCCGTTGGTGGCAGGGCTCAGCAGCTGGGCGTAGTCGAAGAAGTACACCTGCTGCACACCATCGTCGTCCTGGCGGACCAGCGCCACATGGTGACTGTCCGCGGTTGGCAGCACGCCGCCGGTGGCAGTGATGGCCTGTGGCACGGTCACCGCCGACATCAGATCGAACGCGCCCGGGTTGCGCACCGCGCCACCCACATACACCCGGCTACCGGGTGCCTCCGCGATATTGATGGTCACCCGCGGCTCACGGTAGATCGCATCCAACCGCTGGCTGATCTCTTCGCCGATCGCCTCGGGGCTGCGCCCACCGGCCTTGACGATACCAATGAAGGGATAGGCGATGGTGCCGTCGGGGCGGACCCGGTAAAGCGTCGCCTCGTCCTTCTCCGCAGGTGTCTGTGCGTCGCGTACGATCCGCAGCACGTCACCGACATGCACCTTGAGCACCGGCTTGGGCAGCTGCTCCGGGCTGAAATTGCTGATCTGGCGCTCACCGATGACCTTGCTGGCGGGCAGTTGCACAACGTTGGACATCGCACACGCCGTCACCAGCAGGGTGAGCAGCGCCGGCAGCACCAATCGCAGGGATTTCATGATTTGCTCCAATAGCCGGTAAACATTCCGATGCGTCGCTTCAGGCGCAGCGGCAGATGCCGCTCCATATGCCCAAGACGATAGCCGATGAATTTTGCAGCGGTGCGCAGCAGCGCGCCCGGCACGGCAGCCAGTGCCCCGGCGTGGCGCAGCGCCTGCAGTTCGGAACGGACAAAACGCCCGCCCTCGCCGCCTGCCCCACCAAAGTTCTGCCGTATCCAGCGTTCGCGCGAATAGAAAACGCCAATGTCGAAGTAGCGCTTGAGCTCTTCCACGATGGTGTAGTCGTGCGAGTGCCAGGCCTCGGCCGCAGCCGCGTAATTGACCGCGTGGCCGGCCAGCAGCATCCGCGCCGCGATATGTGTGTCCTCGGTGCCGATCACGTCCTGCGGGAAGCCACCAATAGCTGCCAGCAGATCGGCGCGATAAGCGCAGAACGCATCGGAGCTGAAACAGGTCTTGATGCCCAGTTCGGCAGCGTCACTGCTGCGCTTGATGCGGCCCTGCGGCGGATAGTTGAAGGCACGCGCATGCCGCGCCAGAACGCCGGCATCCGGGTGGGGCAGCTGGCGCCCATAGGCCACGCCCACATCGTCGGCGGCATACACGCCATCCACCAGCGCCTGCAGCGCGTTCGGTGGCACCGGTATCGCGTCCTGGGTCATGTAGATCAGCACATCGGCGTCGACCATACCGGCTGCAAGGCGGCGTGTACCGCCGTGATTGAAGTCGCGGGGATCAATCTCCACCACCCGCGCCCCGTATTCGCGCCAGCGCGCGACGCTGCCGTCACTGGAGGCGCTGTCGATGATCAGCAACTCGTCCGGCTGCAGCGACTGTGCACGCAACGCCGGCAGCATCCGCGCCATATGTGGCTCACCGTTGCGCACGGGAATGATCAAGGCAACACGTGGGCGGGCCATCAATATGCCGCCTTCATCGACAGCACCGCCGGCAGCGTACGCAGCAGGATGAAGGCATCCAGGCCAAGCGACCAGTTCTCGATATAGGCAAGATCGTATTCGACACGCTTCTGCAGCTTCTCGACGGTATCGGTCTCACCACGGTAACCATGTACCTGCGCAAGGCCGGTGATGCCGGGCTTCACCTTGTGCCGGGCCACATAGTTGGCGACGGCCTCCTCGAACAACACGTCTGCAGCCTTGGTCGCCGTGGCATGCGGCCGCGGGCCCACCATCGACATGCTGCCGGCCAGCACATTGAACAGCTGCGGCAACTCATCGATGCTGCTTTTGCGAATGAAGCGGCCCACGCGGGTGACGCGCGGATCGCCGGCGCGGGTCTGGGTCTGCGCATCCATGTCACGCTGATCGTGAAACATGGAGCGGAACTTGTAGACCTCGATCAACTGGTGGTTGTAGCCATAGCGCCGCTGCCGGAACAGAACCGGGCCGCGTGAATCGAGCTTGATCGCAACCGACACCAGCAGCATCAGTGGTGACAGCAGCAACAGCGCCAGGCTGGCCAGGATGATGTCCTCGGCTCTTTTATAGGCGGGTGCCCAGCCCTTCAACGGCGGCTCCGACACCACCAGCATCGGCACATCGGAGATGTCCGCCACGCGCGGCAAGGCAAAATTGAAGGCCTGCATCTCCGGCACCAGGAAGACCTGCACCGGCATCTTCCTGAGCAGCTCCACATAATGATGATTGCGCCCTTCTGCCACCGCTGGCAGCGCCATCAGCACCTGGTCCACCTCGTTGTTGCGGATCAGCTGCTCAAGCAAGGTGAAGTTGCCAATCAGCTGTGGGCGTAGGTGCGAGCTGATCCGCTCCGGGCTGCGGTCATCGATGAACCCCAGCAGGCCACTGGCGATATCCACGTTCTGCTGCATGTGCTGCGCGAGTCGCGCGCCGTTCTCCGTAGCGCCCAGAATCACCGAACGGCCGACGAAATGGCCAGCACGGATGCGTCGCTGGAAGAACGCCAGCATCAACAGCCGCCCGAGCACCAGCAGCAACAGTGTCGTCAGATACCAGAGCAGCGCCATCTTCACCGGCAGATAGGCAATCACCCGGAACACCGTATGCAGCATCAGCACCAGGCCGAAGCTTGCCGACCAGGCCACGATCGTCGAGCGGATCAATACCCGGTTGCTGAACATCTCCCGCCCGTACATGCCAAAGGCGGTGAACACCAGCAGGGTCAGCAGGCCTGCCAGCAAGGCCAGCACGCCATAGGTGCGTATCAAGGCGCCGTTATGCACGCCCATCAGCAACAGCACCAGCGCCGCAGGCGAAACCGCCGCGCAGAAGTGGAAAATACGTGCCATCAGACGCGACCAGCGCATCACTATCGGACGTGTATTTGCAAACAACGCATCTGAGAACGGTAAGCGCATTACGACGTCAGACACCTGTGCTGATCAAAAACAAGCAGGCGCACACCTTCCAAACCTGACGAACTCGCATTCGAAGCGATGCCGCCGGTTTGACCCTGTGAGCCACCTGCCCCCTGCAGACAACCTTCCGGCGCATCAAACGACGAGCACGGTGTACCTGGCCACCTGTTCCATGGCCGCTACAATAACGTGACAGCACTCACGTTTATAGGGGTACAGACGCGACGATCAGCTTCGTTAAGGAATCAATCGCAGTTGTCAAGACCGGGTGACAGTAATTTGACGCTTACTGAAGCTCGAAAACCTGCCGCAAATACGACAGATAGCCCGGATCATCACACATGCTCTTACCCGGCGAATCACTGAGCTTGGCGACCGGTTGGCCGTTGCAGCGAACCATCTTGATGACGATGTTCAGCGGCGTCGGGCCCAGGTCATTGGTCAGATGGGTGCCAACACCGAAGGCGACCTGGCAGCGGCCACGGAAGTAGTCGTACAGCTGCATCACTTTTTCGATGTTCAGCCCGTCGCTGAACACCAACACCTTGCTGGTCGGGTCGACGCGGTTGGCCTTGAAGTGGGCCAGCATGCGATCACCCCACGCGACCGGGTCGCCGGAATCATGGCGCACGCCATCGAACAGCTTGCAGAAATACATGTCGAAGTCGCGCAGGAAAGCTTCCATGCCGACCACGTCGGACAGGGCAATGCCCAGGTCACCGCGATACTCTCGCGCCCACGACTCCAGCGCCGCCACCTGCGAGTCACGCAGCCGTGGGCCCAATGCCTGGAAGGCCTGCAGATACTCATGCGCCATCGTGCCGTGCGGGGTCATGCCGTACATGCGCGCGAAGTGCACGTTGCTGGTGCCGACAAACTGCGAGCCCAAGGCATCACGCAGCATCGGCAACATCATGGCGTGCCACTTGCGCGAATAGCGGCGACGCGAACCGTAATCGGCGATGCGGCAGTTTTCAAAGCCCGGTGTATCGCGCAACAGCGCGGTCTTGACCTGCAGGCGACGCTCGCCTTCGGCGAAATCGGGCGAGGTGGTATTGCGGAACCACACCTCGTTGATGATCGCCAGCAGCGGCACTTCAAACATGATGGTGTGCAGCCACGGGCCGGTGATATCCAGCTCGATCTCGCCCGGCACGGTCGCCGACGCCTGCAGACTGATGTATTTGCGATCCAGATGGAACAAACCGAGGAAGTCGGCGAAGTCCGGCTTCACGAAACGCAGCCGGCGCATGTATTCCAGCTCATCGGCGGTGAAGCGCAGGCTGCACAGATGATCGATTTCGGCGTTGATCTCGTCCAGATAGGCGGCCAGATCAATCCCCGGCGTGCGGCATTTGAACCGGTACTGGACGATGGCGCCCGGGTACTGGTGCAGTACCGCCTGCATCATCGTGAATTTGTAGAGATCGGTGTCGAGCAGGGATTGAATGATCATGCCCCGCATTATGCGCTGGCAGGCGGCTCCCGTTCAGCCGAGCGCCAGGGCTTGTTCATGCTCTGTGGCGGGCGCAGGCGCTAGGGCGATGGAGTTTGCACGAAGAGCACCCCTCCCCAGCCCTCCCCTGCGCCTTGCGCAAGGGAGGGAGCGATGCATGCTTCTGCCCCTCCCTTTGGCGCAGCCAAGGGGAGGGTTGGGGAGGGGTGCTTTGAATGCCCCACCGCTCAAATTCCAGCCCTACTTCAACAACAAGCGCGGCACCTGCAGCAGCGCGTGTGCCCAGATCGCGCACCACACCCCTGCCCGCACCAATACGCCGCGCTGCGCCGCTTCGAACTTGCGGAAGTAGCGCCACAGCCCGCGATGCTTGTGCCATTCCACGAAGAACGGCCGCGAGCGGCTGGACACACCGCGCACATGCAGCACCTTCAAGTCATTGGCAATGGCCACCACCGCGCCGGCCTGACGCGCGCGACGGCACAGGTCCAGGTCTTCGGCATGCAGGCGGTAACCCTCATCCCAGCCATGCAGGCGATCAAACAAGCCGCGCGGCATCAGCAACAAGGCACCGGACAAGGCCTGCACCTGCTGCAGCGGCATGCAGGGGTCTGCCGCCACGGACAGACGCGAACCGGCACCGGGCTTGCGCAGCATCGCCGCGAAATCCGGATCGCGGCGGCGTACCGCCGGGTCGGCGATGCCGTTCTCGTCCACCTGCTCCACGCCCAGCAGGCAATCGCCCAGCGGCCGGCCAAGATCACGCAGCTGCGCCAGGGTCTGCGGCTCCACCATCAAATCCGGATTGACGAAGGCCAGCCACGGCGCATGGCATTCGCGCGCGCCCTGGTTGCAGGCGGTTGCAAAGCCGGGGTTGTCCGGATTGGCGATGAAACGCACGCGGCTGTCGGCCAGCGCATGGCGCTGCGCGATCGCCAGCGAGCCATCACGCGATTCGTTGTCGACCACGCGGATCTCGGCCACATCCTTGGCCGCGCGCAAGCGCTGCAGGCATTCATCCAAGGTGCTGGCACTTTGGTAACTGACCACCACCACCGCAATTGAATCGCTCACACCTACTCCGGGCCTGGAAGGGAACCACAGGCGTCGAACAGGTCGGGCTGGGCTTGCGGCATTATCGCCTGCTCGCACAACTGCTGCAGCTGCTGGCGGTGCGCGTGCAGCGGGTCATTCATCAGGAAAGCCGCAAGCCGCGCGGTCCATACCGGCCAGCGGTTGGCCAGCACTTCCATATCACCTTCGGCCGGGCGGCCTTCGCTCTGGCGGCCGACGAAGGCGTTGTCACACAGCACATTGCGCCAGCCCAGGCCGCTCATGCGTAGGCTCAGGTCCACCAGTGCCGCATACCATGAGCCATAGCTGTGAATGTCCAAGCCACCGGCGCGGCGGCGCGCACTGCCGCGTATCAACACCGCGTGGGTCACCGCCGAAGGCAGCTCCGGTTGCAGCAACGGCATCGCCGCCAATGCCTGCGCCAGGCGCGCCGCATCGGCAGGCAAGGGATTGAGTTCGCCTGCGCGTGGCCACGACACTGCTTCGCCGGCATTGCTCCAGGGCGTAGCGGTGGCGATGGAGGCATCGCGTGCCAGACACTCGCTGAGCTGCTGCAGCCAACCGGCCATTGGCAATGCATCCGGCGCCAATACCGCCACATCGGCGTCGCCGCAGGCCTGCAGCATCTGATCCAGATGTGCGGCTTCGCCAATCGGGCGTGGCCGGCGGGTGTATTCGGCCTGCAGCCGGGTGCTGGCCAGCCAATGCTCGATCACCGCCTGCCCGCGCGGCCCGCTCTGGCCATCATCAGCCAGCCACACCGGCGTACCCGCCGGCGTGTGTCGTTCCAATGCGGCAAGGCAGGCATCCAGCGCCGCATCATCCACGCCCACCGGTAACAGAATGACCGGCAGGGCCATGCTTAACGGCCTGCCTTGGGCTTGTCGATCGGGTCCAGCGCGCGGAAGCGGCTGCCGTACTCGTCGGTGAGGTTGCGTGCTTCCTGCGGGTTGCGGACGATGGTGGGCGTGATCAGCACGATCACTTCGTTGCGACGGTGGTTCTGGGTCTTCTGCCCGAACAGGCTGCCGACCACCGGCAAGCGGCTCAGGAACGGCAGGCCGGACGAACCATCGGTGCTGCTGTCATCGATCAGCCCGGCCAGCATCACCGTGTCACCGGTGCTTACCGCCGCCTCGGTCTGCATGCGGCGGGTATTGATGCGGTAGTTGTCGTTCTTGTCCGGCTGCCCTTCCGGCGCGCTGATCTCCTGCACGATGTCCAGGAACACCATGCCGTCGCGGGTAACGCGTGGGCGCACCTTGAGGATGTTGCCGGTTTCCATGTACTGCACGGTGGAATATGCGTTGTCGCCAATGGTCGAGATCGAGGTGGAATTGACCGGGATGCGGCTGCCCACATTCAACGTTGCCACTGCGTTGTTGCGCACGAACAGCGACGGCGTCTGCAGCAGGCGGACGTTGGTGACTTCATCCAGCGCGGTGATGATGGCGGCGGCATTCTTGCCGAGGAAGGTCCAGGCCATGCCGCTGCCGGTGACCTTGCCAGCGATGTCACCCCAGATGCCGCGGCCCAGCGCGCTGGGCAGGCCAGCACCGGACATGCCGATGTTGCCCGGGCTGGCGCCCGGTGCGCCATTCACCGCCTGCTCGAAGAACCAGTTCACGCCATAGCTGAGCTTGCCGTTCAAGGCGACTTCGGCCACCTGCGCTTCGATATGCACCTGCAGCGGCATTACATCGAGTTTTTCCACCACTTCCTGGATCGAGCGCCAGGCCTGCGGGGTGGAGCGCACCAGCAGGGTATTGGTTTCCTCCACCGCCGAAACACCGACGCGGTCACCTTCCACTTCCAGGGTGACGCTGCCGTTGCCCGAGGTCTGCTGCGGCAGCTGCATCGTTTCGCCCATACCGCCACCGCTGCTGCCGGAAAGGCCCGAACCCGCGCCACCGGCCGAACCGATGTCGCTGGGCTTGAGCCCATCGTTCTGGCCATAGCCGCCGTCCTGCCCACGCCCGCCCAGCGTCACCGGGCTGGCACCCGGCGCCAGCGAGGTGCCGCTGTCACCCTGGCTGCGCGAGCCGCTGCTGCCGAACACCTCGGCCAGACGGTCGGCCAGGTCCTTGGCCTTGATGTACTTCAGCTCGTACGAAAACAGACGGGCGTTGCCGCCGGCGCTGTCGATGCGGTCCAGCCATTGCTGGATCTGGTCCAGGTAGCGTGCCTGCGGGGTGATCACCAGTACCGCGTTGGCGTTGTCCAATGGCATGAAACGGAACATGCCCGCACTGGGCGTCTTGCTGTTCTCGCCGAATACTTTTTCAAGATCGTTGGCCACCTGCGAGGCACGCCCGGACTGGATCGGGAACACGCCCACCGACATGCCCGACAGCCAATCCACGTCGAAGATCTCGACCGTGCGCAGGTAGTTTTCCAGCTCGGTGCGGGTGCCGCCCAAGGTGATGACATTGCGTGAACCATCAACGCCGACGATGGCATTGGGCCGCGCATAGGGCTCGAGCACCTTCTTCATCTCGGCAGCCGAGATGTATTGCAGCGGCACCACCCGCACCTCGTAACCGCGCGCGGCGGCGGCCGGGGCGGTGCTGGGCGCCACCGTGCCGGCCAGCGACTGATCGGCCGGCACCACGTTGTAGCGGCCGCCGCTGTAGATCAGGCGGGCATTGTTCCAGCCCAGCACCATCTCCAGCAGGTTCAACGCCTGTGCCGGCGACACCGGCTTGGGCGTGGCCAGCGTCACCGTGCCCTGCACGGTCGGTGCGATCACGTAGTTCTGGCCGAGCATGTCGCCAAGAATGGCCTTGGTGACCGCCTGTACCGATTCGCCCTCGAAATTGAACACCGCGGTGCCATTGCCCGCCGCGCTCAAGGCCGGTGCCGGTGCCGACGCCGCTGCGCGGTTGATCACCGTACCGTTGCCGCGGCGGATCACCGCCCGGCCCTGGTTGTCATCGGGCCGGGGGGCTTCCTCCGCGCTCAAGGCGCTGGTACGCGCGGGCTCGCCGGGGGCCGGCGCACGGGTATCGGGCGCCGGATTACGGCGGACTTCCGGCGGCGGCGTGGTAGCGCAGCTGCTCAGGGCGCCGATCAGCAGGGTGACTGCAACTATGCGTGACGTCATACGTTCACTCTACGGGTTCTGGCTGCCGGAGCGGCCGTTCTGATTCTGTTGTGCCTGCCGACGGCGGGCCTGGATGCGATCACGGATCGCCTTGATCTGATCGGCCGATGGCGACGCAGGATCTGCGGCCGTCGGCGGTGGCGGCGGCAGCGGCACACTGGCGGCCGCCGGTATTGCCACGTTGCCCGGCGCTGCGGCCGCATCCAGTGGCGGCTTGGGCCCGCCGCTGAACACCTGCAGTTCCAGATTGAGGGTGCCGGCCGGGCCACTGACCACGGCGCTGCGCGGCTGCAGCGACAGCAGCTGCCAACCGTCCCGCGGCTCGCCACCCAGGCGCAGCCGCAGCGACTTGCCCTGCTCGGTAGTCAGCGTGGCCATGTCCAGCCCCGGCGTCATCAATACCCCGGTCAAACGCACACTGGCGGCAGCGGGCTCGCCGGCCTCGCCAATGAAGAACGGGTGCGGCCGCCGGTCACTGGCGAACAGCGGCCGGTTCAAGGCCTCGGTGTTGTCGACAACGGCCAGCTGCGCAACCTGCGGCACTGCTGGCAGGGCCGGCGCCTCCAGCGTGGCGGTGCTGTTGCCGATGCGGCTGCCCAGGCCAAACAGGCACGCAGCCCAGACCAGCAGCGCCCAGCCGGCAAAGGTGGCCAGCAGCCAGGTTCTCAGCCCTGCCACGTCATTGCGCATTGCCCACCTCCGTAGCGGGTGGAACAACACCCGGCCGCAGGTAACCGCTGAGTTCGAAGCTCACATCCAGACCACCGCCGCCTTCGCCCGGACCTGCGGCAAGAATGTCCAAGCGGTCAACGCGCAGCTGCGGCGCGCCGGTTTCCAGGGTCTGCAATACGCTCATCCACTCGTTCATGCCGCAACGCAGCCGCGCCTGTACCGCGACCCGCACAAACCGGCCGGTGCTGTCGGCCGGCAACGGCGAACGGTCACTGATGGCGCAGCTGCGTTGATCCGGGCTGGCCAGGCGCGCAGCTTCCTCCAGCCGCTGGACCAGCTTGGAAGTAGCCAGTTCAACCGAGCCTTCGGCCATGAAACCCGGTTGGTCGGCCAGCACCTGCTGCGCCTGCTGCAGCCGCTGTGCAACCTGCGGGGCTTGCCGCAACTGCAGGTCGATGCGCTGCTCGCGTTCCTGCAAGGCCGCGATCTCGGCGTCCACCGCCCGCATCGGAGCGGTCCACAAAGGCTGCACCAGCAACAGATAGACCATGCCCAGCACGGCCAACAACAGGCCCAGCGCCAACCAGCGGTCACGGCGTGCGGGGTGCGGTGCCATCGGCAGCCTCCTGGGTGGGTGCACGCAGTTCTGCGGTCAAGGTGAAACGCTCGCGGCTGCCGCCGTTACCGGTCTGCAACACGCCGGTCAGCGACGGCGTCTTCCACAGGCTGGAGCCTTCCAGCGTGGATACCAGCGAAGACGCGCTGCTGCTCATGCCGATCAACTGCATCCGCCCTGCCTCGATCGACAGCTTCTCCAACGAGGTGGCGTCATCCAGGCGCTGGCTGAGTTCGTTGATGACCTGCGTCGCCGAAGGCTGCGCTGCACGTTGCTCGGCAAAGAACTGCTGGCCATCCACCAGATCCTGCAACTGCTGCCGCTGCGCCGCCACAACGCGCGCGCGCGTGGCCGCGGCATCCACCCGCGCCGACAGCTGCGCGGCAGCCGCACGGCGGTTGTCCAATAGTTGCCAGGCGGCCAACACCAGCATCACCAGCCCTGCCACCAACAGGATGCGGTTGAGCCTGCGCATCGGATCGTGCCGTTGCCGGCGCATTGCTACCGGCAACAGGTTCACCGCCAACGGCTGTGCGTCGGCAGCGAGCACATCGACGCCATCGAGCTGTTGCTGCCAGGCCTCGGCCGGGCTCAACAAGGCATCGATCCGCTGCCGCGGCACCACCACCAGTTCGGTATCCAGCTGACCATCGCCACGGCGCTGCAGCAGGCGCACGTCGTAGTACACCTGCGCGGCGGTGAACGGTGTCTGCCGATCTATCTCGAAACCCAGCACCTCGCGCAGGCGTGGCTCAGCGGCAGCCGGCATGCGCAGCGGCTTGCGCAATACCGCGCTGGCCGGCAGCAGCCCGAAGCGCGGCAAACTCGCCACACGCGGCGGCAAGGCAGCATCCAGCGCAGCCGGCGTGCAATCGCGTGGCAAGGCCTGCAGCAATTGGCGCTGGCCGTTGTGCAGCAGCGATACCGCCAGCTGCTCGTCCGCCACCTGCAACAGCAGGCGTGCATCGGACACGCCCAGCAAGGCCTGCCAGCGGGCGGGCAGCCACGACAGCAGCGCCTGGCTCCACCAGGCCCAGAAGCTGCCAGCGCCCGGCATGATGCGTCCACCTGCCTGCCCTAGTCGTTCGCGCAACCCCGTCATCTCGTCATCGCTCCCTGTTCCCACTGCAGCACCGTATACGGTGCACCGGCCACACCACCGGGATTCAGACGCACCACCGCGCGGGTTGCTGCTTGTCGCTCGCCCACCAACTGCACGCTGCTGGTCACACTATAAGTGCCGCTGTCGCCACCGCCAGCCGAAGTTTCACCCATCCCGGCGTTGCCGTCCTCCCGCTCACGCTGGGCCATGATCAGCGCCGCATCCATGCCCATCGCGGTCAGCACGGTGGCCGGGGCAAAACGCGGATTGGGCCGGCCGTTACCGTACACCGTCAGCAGCGGCGCCAGCTGTGCATAAAGTGCCGGATCCATGCCGAGTACGCGCTGCAGCTCGCTGACACTGTCGAACGGCGCGTTCTTGGCACCGTACGGCAAGCCGGCGGACCGATAGTCGGCAGTCTCCGCGCCACCGGCAATCTGCAGCAGTTCATCCGGGTCGCGCCAATCGACAATGGCACCAGCCAGCCTTGCGGCCTTGTCCGGTGCCAGCTCGAAGCCGCGCAGCAAGGCCTGCAGCAGGTTCAGATCGGCCTTGTTCAAATCGACCTTGCCGGTCTCATCCACAATGCGCAGCTCCACCACCCGGTCATCAAACCGCCAGCGATACGGTCGCCCATCGGCACGCCAACTGGGCTGGGTCGGGGTGGCGCGCATCCGCGACAACGCGTAGTCGATACCGGCATGGGCAATCTGTTCCCCGCCGGCCACGTCGCCGGTCACCCGGCCCTGCAGGTGTTCCACGCGTGCGGTCATCGCAAACGCAGCAATGGTGGTGGCCAGCAACGCCACCACCCACAAGACCAGCACCAACGCTGCGCCACGGGCCTTCATCGCCAACTCCCGGCAGCAGCGGATTGCGGCAGGGCGACCACCAATGGCGGCCATGCCGGGCCATGCGCCGGGGTGATTTCGATGGCGACCAGCGCTGGCATGCGCCCGGCTGCGTCCCAGCTGTCCTGCCAACGCCCCATCGCGCCGCTGCTGGGGTCGATACCGCGATAGCGCAGCTTCACCTGTTTGAGATCATCGGCCAGCAGCTCGCTGCCGCGCGGCGGGTCTTCTTCCAGCAGCTGCCCGCCCTGCAACAGGGTCAAGCCCAGCCGCAGCTGTTGGCCAGCACCACTGCCGCTGACTTCCAGGGTATGCAGATAGGGACCACCGCGGCCCAGGTAGTCGGGCACGTTGGCGACAAAGCGCATTTGCTGCGCAGTACCGGTGAACACCGCAGCAACGCCGGCCGGTGCATCGCGTTGCAGCGGCAAGGGCATGGCCGACACCAGCCGCCGGCGCAGAAAGCCTTCGACCGCGCGCATGCGCTCATTGCCGCTGGCGATGGCTTCACCACGGCTGCTGATGGCCAGCGTCGAACGCACCGCGGCAAATGCCAGCGCCATGCCGGCAGCCAGCAATACCGTGGCCAGCAATACTTCGATCAGAGTAAAACCGCGCGGCCGCGCTGGACGCCTCATGGCGCGGCCTCCAGCGGTGCATTGCCGCGCAAGCGCAGCGTGCGCCAGTGCAACTGCTCCTGCGCGCTCTCGCCCCAACGCACCTGCAGGTCCAGCAACCACAGCCGTGCCTGTTGCTGGCGCGGCTCCATATACGGCGAAACCTGCAGGCTCCATTGATAGCGGCCCTGCTCCCACTCCCCTTGTTGACGCCCTGCACGCAGTGGCGCTTCCACCCCGGCAACGGCCAACAACGACTGTGCATGCAGCGCGGCGCGGCCGTAGCCGTCAGCAAGGCTGACCTGGCGTGCGGCACCGGACAGGCTGCCCAGCAGCAGGGTCATCGCCAAGGCAAGCAGGGCAAAAGCGACGATCACTTCGATCAGGGAATAACCGCGTTGGCGCCTCATCCGGCGCCCTCGCGCGGCGGACCGGCTTTGACTTCGCCGGTTATCCAAGCCACATCGATCCGCCACACCGCCTTGCCGGCGCGCAGCTCGATGCGCCCGCCGCTGGATGCGCCATCCTCGAAGAAACGCACCACGCCTTCATCGCGCCGCTGTTGCAGCTGCCCGGCACCGGTGAACTGCACGTTGACGTTTTCCGGCAGCTCACCATGGTGACCGTCCGCGCCCTGCCATCTGCCGGTGCGCGGCGTGATCTGGAACTGCTGGGGAACGCCGGTACTGATTGCACGGGTGCGTGCGAAGCGCAGTTCGGCCGCCAGGGTTTTGCCGGCCGAACGCAGGCGCACGCCTTCCATGCCGCCGTTCATCGCCATTGCCGCCATCATCGCCAGTGCGGCGACCAGTGCCAGCACCAGCACCATTTCCAGCAGCGACATGCCGCGCATGGCCTTACGCCGTGCAGATACAACACGCGTGGCATGGAGCGGAAGCGGGAGGCGCGGCGGCAGCATCAGGCCTATTCGTAACGGATGTCGGCGTTGTAGCTCTCGCCACCGGGCTGGCCGTCGGCGCCAAGGCTGAGCAGATCGAACGGGCGCCCTTCACCCGGCACGCGGTACTGCACCGGGTTGCCCCAGGGATCGTTGAATTCGGCTGGCTTGGCGTACGGCCCCAACCAGCCGGCCACACCGCTGGGCTGGCTGGAAAGATCTTCCAGCTTGGCCGGCAGGCGGCCGGTATCGAGTTTGTAGTTCTCCACCTTGCTGGCAAGGGTCTGGATCTGGGTCTTGCCCAGGTTGGCCTTGCCACGGTCGGCGCCGCCCAGCACGCGGCTGCCCACCAAGGTGAGCACCGCACCGATCAGCACGATGACGATGATGATTTCCAGCAAGCTCATGCCGGCCTGGCGGGCACGTGATGCTGGTTGTTTCAGGGTTCGCCTCATTGCTTTGTTTCCTTGTCTGCGACAGTTACGGGTTAACCGATGGCGTTGGTCAGGTCATACAAGGGCACCAGCACCGCAACGATGACCATGCCCACCACCGACGCCAACAACAATGTGATCACCGGCACCAACGCCGCCAACATACGGTCGATGGCACGCGCGCTTTCCTGCTCGAAGGTGTCGGCGGTTTTCAGCAGCATGGTATCCAGCGTGCCGGATTCCTCACCCACCTGGATCATCTGCAGGGCCAGGCGTGGGAAGCGGCCACCGCGGCTCAGCGACGAGGCCAGCCCGGCACCATTTTTCACTGCCTCGGCAGCTTCGCCGACGTCGCCGATCAACGCGCGGTTGCCCAGCACGTTGCGGGCAATGCCCAACCCGGACAGCAGCGGCACGCCGTTGCGCAGCAACGTGCCCAAGGTACGGGCCAGGCGCGCGGTTTCGAGTTTTGCAACCAGGCCGCCGGCCATCGGCCGCTTCAACAGCCAGCTGTCAAAGCCGAGCCGGAACACCGGATCGCGACGCTTGCGCTCGCCCCACAGCAGCAGCAAGGCCGGCACCACGATGAATACCAGCCAGCCTTTGCGCACCAGCAGGCCGGCTTCCAGCACCAGCCGCGTGAACCACGGCAAGGTGACGTCCAGGCTCTGGTACATCAAGGCGAACTGCGGCACCACGTAGCCAAGCAGGAACAGCAGGGCCAGGCCCACGACCACCAGCAGGATGGCCGGGTAGATCAAGGCGTTGATCACCCTGCCCTTCAATTCCTGGCTGCGTTCCAGATAGTCGGCCAGGCGCTGCAGGGTTTCATGCAGGCTGCCGCCGGCCTCACCGGCACGCACCATGTTCACGTACAGGCGCGAGAACAGACCATGCTGGCGCTCCAGCGCCTGCGACAGCGGTGCACCGCCGCGCACGCTGTCGCGGATATCGCCGATCACCCGTTGCGAACGGGCGTCTTCGGGCGTTTCCATCAGGATCGACAACGCACGGTCCAAGGGCTGGCCTGCACCGAGCAGGGTCGCCAGCTGCTGGGTGAACTGGACCAGCGTGGCACCAGCGAACGGACGCTGCCGCCATTGTTTCCAACTGCCACCTTCAAAAGCGGAACCGGTGGCCGGACGGGCCTCGACCGGCAGATGCCCCTGCTCCTGCAGGCGGGTGATCACCTCGGCCTCGCTGGCCGCGTCCATCTGCCCTTCCAACAGTTCGCCACGGGCATCCAATGCCTTGTAACGGTAGCGCGCCATCAACAGCATCCGTCCGGTTGAAGGCGATGGCTCATGCGTCCTCCGTTACCCGCAACACTTCTTCCAGTGTTGTCTGGCCACGCAAGGCCTTGGCGATGCCGTCTTCGTACATGGTGCGCATGCCTGCCTTGCGGGCAAGCTGTTCAATCTCACCCATGCCGGCCTTGCGCATCACTGCGTTGCGCAAGCTGTCGTCCATCACCAGGAACTCAACGATGGTGGTGCGGCCAAGGTAGCCGGTGGGCGCCTGCGCCGATGGCTGCGCGCGGTAAAGATGGATATCGCCCTGCGGCTGGAAACGCCGCAGCCCGAAGCGTTCGATCTCCTCCTCCGAGGCGCGGTAGCGCAATGCATGCGTAGGCTCCAGCCGGCGCACCAGGCGCTGGGCAAGGATGCCGTTGATGGTGGAGGTGAGCAGGTAGTCTTCCACCCCCATGTCGAGCAGACGGGTGATGCCGCCGGCGGCATTGTTGGTATGCAGGGTGGATAACACCAGGTGACCGGTCAGCGCGGACTGGATGGCGATGCGCGCGGTTTCCAGATCGCGCATTTCGCCGATCATGATGATGTCCGGGTCCTGGCGGACGATGCTGCGCAGGGCGTTGGCGAAATCCAGCCCGATCTGTGGCTTGGCCTGGATCTGGTTGATGCCTTCCAGCTGGTATTCGACCGGGTCTTCAACGGTGATGATCTTGACCTTGTCGGTATTGAGCTGGCTCAACGCCGTGTACAGCGTAGTGGTCTTGCCGGAACCGGTGGGCCCGGTGACCAGCAGGATGCCGTGCGGCTGTTCCAGCACCTTGCGGAACTGCGGCAGGAACGCCTCGTCAAAGCCCAGCCGCTGGAAATCGAACACCACCGCCTCGCGGTCCAGTAGGCGCATCACGACGCTTTCGCCATGCGCGGTGGGCATGCTGCTGACGCGCAGATCCAGCTCCTTGCCCTGTACCCGCAGCATGATGCGGCCGTCCTGCGGCAGGCGGCGCTCGGCGATGTTGAGCTTGGCCATGATCTTGATGCGGCTGATGACCGCGGCGGTGAGATTGACCGGCGGGCTTTCGCCATCGACCAGCACACCATCGATGCGGTAACGCACCTTCAAGCGGCTTTCGAACGGCTCGACATGGATGTCCGATGCACGCAGTTCCACCGCGCGTTGGATCAACAGGTTGACCAGGCGGATGACCGGCGCTTCGGACGCCTGGTCGCGCAGGTGTTCGATGTCATCGACGGGCGCCATTTCACCATCGGCGGTTTCCAGGATGGTGCCCATCGCACTGCGGCCCTGCCCGTACCAGCGCTCGATCAGCTCATCCACCTCACTGCGCACGCCCACTACCGGGGTGACTTCGCAGCCGGTGGCCAAGCGGATCGCATCGCGTGCATAGCCTTCCTGCGGGTCGGCCATCCATAGCAGGATGCGGCCGCGCTGCTCGCCCAGCGGCAGCACCAGGAATTGCTTGAGGAAACGCAGCGGCACCGGCTCGACGCCTTCCACCAGCTCGGGCGGGTGCTCGGGCAACTCACGTGCTGCGATCAGACGCAGTTCCAATACTTTTGCACAGGCCTCGGCGTGATCGCGTTCGGATACCAGCCCCAGACGCGCCAGCAACACCAGCAGCTCACCGCCGGACTCGCGCTGCAACTGGCGGGCGCGCTGCAGGTCGGCGTCTTTCAGCCGGCCCTGGGCCAGCAGCTCGTTGATGACAAGCTCAGCAGGGGATGGCGCAAGTTGGGTGTCGTGGGCTACCGCGTTCACGCAATCCTCCTGTGTTGGCCGAACTTTAACAGTTCATGCTGTCAGGACGTGCACATGAACACGCATTCCATGCAAAAAAGAACCCCGGCAATGCCGGGGTTCCAGGTGGCTGCAACGGTCAGAATTACTGGCGTGCAACCAGGCTCACGCCGCTGTAGGCGTTGGCTCCCACCAGGGTGACGTAGTAGGTACCGGCCTGGGCCTTGTTGAAGCGCACCGTCTCGCTGTTGCCAGCGCGGGTGGACTTGGCATCGGACTGGCTGGCGCTCGGCACCTCATTGAAGCTGACGTACATCGAGACGTCACCGCTGCCACCGTAGGTCATGAAGGTCAGCACCTTGCCGGCCTCGGCCTCGAAGCTGTACACCACTTCGCTGCCGCTGCTGCCAGCCAGGCCGGTCACCGCCACCTTGTTGACCAGCGGTGTGGCGTCCGGGCCGCACTGCTCGACATTCGGATCACACGGCGGCTCGGTCGCCTTCACCAATGCGGCATTGATGTTGAGGATGCCCGCGCCGATCGGGGTGGAAGCCGGGATCGCCACCGGGAACGGTGTGGCGGTGCTCTTGAGCAGGTCGCGCATCTGGTTCAGGGTCAGCGGCGTATCAACCACGCTCTGCACCATGGCCACTGCAGCGGCCACATGCGGCGATGCCATCGATGTGCCACCCATGCCGCCCAGGATCCAGTTGCCCGCTTCCGGGCTCTGGTCGGCGCCATTGATCACCTGCCAGATATAGCCGTTCGGGTTGCCATCGCCGCCACCGCCGCCGCCCGGCGCCGACAGGTCCACGCGCGCACCATAGTTGGAGTAGTAGGCACGGCCACCGGCAATACCGGTGGCGCCAACGCTGATCACGTTGTTGCACGAGGACATCGTGTAAGTGGCAGCGTTGGCGTTGTCATTGCCTGCCGCCACCACCACGATGGCACCCTTGCTGTTGGCCAGATCAATGGCTTCCTGGTACTCGGTCGGGCAGCTCGAGGGGGAGCCACTGCCCAGGCTCATGTTGATCACTTCAGCAGGATTGGTGTTGAGCGGCAGCCCCGGCACCTCGCCACCTGCGGCCCAGATGATGCCGTCGGAGATGTCGCTACCAAAACCACCGCAGGAACCGAGCACGCGGATCGGCATCACTTTGGCCTTGTAGGCCAGGCCTGCCAGGCCCTTGCCGTTGTTGGTCTCCTGGGCGACGGTGCCGGACACGTGGCTGCCGTGCCAGGAACTGACGTCGGCCGCATGCGAGCCACCGGTAGCCCAACCGGTGCAGTAGTTGGCTTCGATCCAGTCGCCAAGATCCCAGCCACCGGCAACCCGGTCGTCGGTGGCGCGGCGCGAGACGCGCTTGTCGCTGATCATGTCGTAACCGGGGATGACGTTGTTCTGCAGATCCGGGTTGTCCTGCACGATGCCGGTATCAATCACCGCCACCACCACGCCCTCACCCTGCGAGAGATCCCATGCCTGCGGTGCGCGCACGCCGGAGGTCGCATTGAAGAAATTCCACTGGTATTGCGCGTAGTTCGGATCGGTCGGGGTCATTGCAGGCGCTACATCAACCATGCGCTGGTACATGCGATCGATGCTGGCGCTCTCAACCGCAGGATTGGCCTTGAGCTCGCGGACAAAATCCGCCGCTTCCTGCGCATTGAGCGCACGCGAGGTCTTGACCACGCTCCAACCCGGCGCGCCCATGCGACGCAGCAGTGACGCCTGTACCGCCGGCTGCGCGGCGGCGCGTGCGGTCTTGGCGACGGCGCGATCCAGACCGGCGCGCGATGCCGCTGCACCCAGGCCACGGTTGGCGGTTGCGCTGTCGCGCAGCTCGCTCGCACCGGCACGGTACTTGACCACGAAGCGGTAAGCGCCGCTGTTGTCCACAGCCGACGAACTCATGCCAACTACTTTTGCAGGTCCAATTTCTGCAGCAGATGCGGCGGGTACGCCGATCGAAGCCATCAGTACGGCACCGGCAATCGCCAAACCAAGCTGGGTCTTCTTCTTCATGTCGGATCTCTCGTCTTAATAGAACAGGGATGGAACCTCAACGCTGCACTGCTACGCCGTCCTGGCTTGCAGCAGGTGCGCTGCGGGGGCAGCACAGCCACTGACCATGAACCTGGCCGCCCCCGCCGCAGCAGGCGGGGGCGTCTGACTATCGCCTTACCAACCGAAACCGGCGCCCACGCCCACCGAGCTGTCATCACTGGTGAATGCACCGCCAAGGGTGACGGTGGCACGCTCACTGATCGCCCGCTGGTAGCCCAACGACAGTGCCGATTCGCCGCCCTGGTAACCCACACCCACGCCCACCCGGTTCTGGGTGCGCACGCCGGCGGCACTGGTGGCCATGTTCAACATGGCCGCACTCATCGCGCCCTGACGGTCAAGACGGCGATCGACGTGGCGCAGACGCTTGTCGATATCACCGCGGAACACGTCGAAGCTGTCGGCCATGCTGCGGAACTTGGTATCGGTATAGCTGTTGGCCGAGGTGATGCCGCTATCCAGCTGGCCCTTGTTGACCGCATCCGTCGCCAGTGTGCCGGCAGCGACACTGGTGATCTGGCGCTCGGCACCCACGCTGCCTACCGATACGGTATTGGCACGGTCAGCCACCGAGCCCTGGCCCAGGGCAACCGCACCGTTTGCGGTGACGCTGGAGCCTTGGCCAATCGCCGTACCCGAGGCAACACTGACCGTTGCCCCTTCGCCCATTGCAACCGCATTGGTAGCTGCCGCGGTGATATGCGTATTGGCACCCACCGCCGTGCTGCCGTCGGCGTCGACACGGGAATTGCTGCCGATGGCGGTGTCATTGGGGCCATGTGCGTAGCTGCCATTGCCAACCGCGCTACCGGCAACATTATTGGCCTTGGCCTGATCGCCCAGGGCTACACCATTGGTACTGGCAACAGCGGGACCGCTCTCTCCGCGTGGGCCATTGCCGTTGCCGTTGCCATTGCCATTGCCATTGCCATTGCCGTTGCCGTTGCCGTTGCCGTTGCCGTTTCCGTTTCCATTGTTGGCGATGCGGCTGTTGATGGAAGTGACCTGCCCATCCAGTGCCGACAACGCGGCGCCCACGTTGTTGTAGCTGGCACCCTGGATGACATAGGTCGGGGCGACAAACATCCCCTGCATGCCGATGCCTGCACCGCCGCCAAGGAAGCTGGCCATATTGCCCAGCGACTGGAACAGCTGGCCACCGTTGATCGCCTGCATGCTGCCTGCGGCGATGGCACCGGCGGCCACATTGCCCACGGTCGTCCCCTGCGCACCGCCAAGGGTCAAGCTGTCACGGCTGGCATCGTCGTAGGTCACCGCATTGGCAGTGACACCTTCGATGCTGCCGATACGGCCATCGATATCGGTGACGCGGGTTTCAACCGCACCGACGCGCTGGTTGGTGACATGCAGCTGACCGCCGGTCACCGCATCGCTGCTGCCTTCGGCGATACGCCCGGCACCCACATTGACGATGCGACGGGTAGCAGGCCCGTTGGTGCCATTGCCGCCACCCACCGACACCACGTTCGCTTCCACCGCACGCGAGCCAGCACCCAAGGCCACCGAGTTGGCACCGGATACACCCGCACCGGCACCGATGGCCACGCTGTTGATCCCATTGCTGGCGAAGGCGCCGTAGCCGATCGCCACACCGTTGGTGGCAGTGATCGAGGTCTGCCGACCGAGCGCGGTGCTGTTGGCTGCGCGAGCCGATGCATCGGCACCCACGGCGGTCGCACCGGTCGCGTTTGCGGTACTGGCCGCACCCAAGGCGGTACTGCGCTCGGCACTGGCAACAGCCGCCGAACCCGAGGCCACCGCATTGTTGCCGCTGGCCGTGGCTACACCGTCCCCGCTTGCCTGGAAGTACTTGTTGGTCTCGCCAGCGACGTCGGCCACAGCATCCAGCTGCGACTTGTTGACCGCATCGGTATCTTCGGTACCCGCAGCGACGTTGGTGATCTGGCGCTCCGCCCCGACATCGCCTACCGATACGCTGTTGGCGCGACTGGCCACCGAACCTGCACCCAAGGCCACCGAATTGGCCGAGCCGGCTTCAGCACCACTGCCCACGGCAGTGGACCGCTGTCCGAATGCCCAGGCATTGGCACCCACTGCAGTGGCATCGTCACCGAACGCCCAGCTGCCGCTACCGATCGCCACCGCATTGGCGGCACCGATACCGAAGAAGCCAAAGCCGGTCTCGGCTGCATCACCGATTGCCAGGCTGCCCTCGCCCAGTGCAGATGCATTGCGACCCACGGCGACGTTGCCGTCTTCATAGGCCGCTGCGTTGTAGCCCACTGCGGTGGTACCGGCCCCTTCGGCATAGCTCTGCGAACCCGTCGCGGTGCTGTAGTTGCCCAATGCGTTGGCCACTGCACCATTTGCCGTGGACTGATCGCCCTTGGCATAGGCACCTACACCGCTTGCGGTAGATGCAAAGCCTTCGGCATTGGCGCTGGCACCCAGCGCGGTACCGCCGACGCCAGCGCTGGTGGCGCCGGTCTGCACCGGTTCACCGCCCACGTTGATCAGCGGGTCGCCATTTTCATCCACTGCATTGCCGCCTACTGCCACCGCGCCCGGGCCTATGGCCTGTGCGTTCTGGCCGAAGGCCGCTGCGTTCTGGCCGCTGGCCAGGGCGTTCATGCCGACGGCGGTTGCGCCATCAGCAATCGCGTTGGCACCGCTGCCGTACGCCGAGGAACCGTTGCCGATGGCATTGCTTGCCTCACCGGAAGCGGTTGCATTGTCACCTTCGGCATAGGCACCGGCATCGCTGTCGTCACTGCCGGTGGCCTTGAAGTACTTGGCGGTGGTCTGCCCTTCAGCCGCCACGGCCGCTACCTCATCCAACTGGTCCTTGTTCACCGCATCAGTGCCTTCGGTACCCGCAGCGACGTTGGTGATCTGGCGCTCAGCCCCGACATCGCCCACCGATACGCTGTTGGCGCGACTGGCCACCGAACCGGCACCCAAGGCCACCGAATTGGCGGCGCCTGCTTCAGCACCGCTACCAATGGCCGTGGACTGCTGCGCGACCGCCCAGGCATTGGCACCTATCGCCGTTGAATCGTTGCCGAAGGCCCAGCTGCCGCTGCCGATCGCCACCGCATTGGCGGCACCGATACCGAAGAAGCCAAAGCCGGTCTCGGCTGCATCACCGATTGCCAGGCTGCCCTCGCCCAGTGCAGATGCATTGCGACCCACGGCGACGTTGCCGTCTTCATAAGCCGCTGCGTTGTAGCCCACCGCGGTGGTACCGGTCCCTTCGGCATAGCTCTGCGAACCAGTCGCGGTGCTGTAGTTACCAAGTGCGTTGGCTACTGCGCCATTTGCCGTGGACTGATCGCCCTTGGCATAAGCGCCGACACCGCTGGCGGTAGCTGCAAAGCCTTCGGCATTGGCACTGGCACCCAATGCGGTACCGCCGACGCCGGCGCTGGTGGCACCGGTCTGCACCGGTTCGCCGCCCACGTTGATCAGCGGATCGCCATTTTCATCCACCGCATTGCCGCCCACCGCCACCGCGCCCGGGCCGATTGCCTGTGCGTTCTGGCCGAAGGCCGCTGCGTTCTGGCCGCTGGCCAGGGCGTTCATGCCGACGGCGGTTGCGCCATCAGCAATCGCGTTGGCACCGCTGCCGTACGCCGAGGAACCGTTGCCGATGGCATTGCTTGCCTCGCCGGAAGCGGTGGCATTGTCACCTTCGGCATAGGCACCGGCATCGCTGTCGTCACTGCCGGTGGCCTTGAAGTACTTGCTGGTGGTCTCGGCCACCGCAGCCACTTCGTCCAGCTGGTTCTTGTTGACCGCATCGGTGCCTTCGGTGCCAGCGGCAACATTGGTGATCTGACGCTCAGCACCGACATCACCCACCGACACGCTGTTCTCGCGATCGGCCCAGCTATTGGCACCCAAGGCCACGCTGTTGGCAGCAGCGGCAACCGCACTCTGGCCCAGCGCGGTGGAATCGTCCGCGTCCGCCCAGCTGTTGAAACCGATCGCCGTTGCGTATTCGCCCAGCGCCCAGGCGCCGTTACCAAATGCCGAGGCACCGGTACCGGAAGCTTCTGTGCTGATCAAGCCACCGAACGTGGTGCCACCGACGGCGGTTGCCTCATCACCGGATGCAATCGCCGATTCACCGACCGCCGTGGTGCTGGCGCCGGATGCCGATGCGGCCAGACCCATTGCAACGCCGTAATCACCGCTCGCTTCGGCGCCATAACCCACGGCGGAGGCGAGGTCACCGGAGGCCACACTGTAGCTGCCTACCGCCGTGGTGCCGCGGCCGCTGGCTTCGGCACGGAAGCCGTTGGCCAGCGCCTGCTGGCCGGATGCCACTGCCTGTGCGCCCTGCGCGGTGGCAAATGCACCCGAGGCTTCGGCGCCCGCACCCACTGCCGTACTGCTGTCGCCGTTGGCGCTACTGCCCGAGCCGACAGCAACTGCATCATCGGCAGCGGCCAGGGCCGCATCGCCGATCACCACGCTGCCGTCACCGCTGGCCACGCTATTGCTGCCCAACGCGATGGCATTGGCGCCATCCACCAGGTTGGCCATGCCGAACGCGCTGCTGTTTTCGCCATCGACCTGGTTGAAGTTGCCGAACGCCGAACTGTTGCTGCCATTGGCGGTATTTACGTAACCCACCGCACTGGAGTAGTCGCCGGCGGCCACGTTGTAACTGCCTACCGCCGTACTCTGTGCCCCGCTCGCTTCCGAACCGACACCGGCCGCCGTGGCGCCGTCGCCACTTGCCACCGCGTCATCACTGCCATCGGCGGCGCCGTTGGCCTTGAAGTAGCGCCCGGCCAGCAATGCGCCTTCGGCAGCGGCATTGAGCTGATCCACATTCACCGCATCGGTGCCTTCGGTACCGGCAGCGACATTGGTGATCTGGCGATCATTGGCGGCATGGGTAACGCCCGCCGAGTCCGTCCATTCCTGCGCGGCGCCGACCGACACAGTGTTGGCGCGATCAGCGAAGGAGCCCGCGCCCAGCGCTACGCTGTTCTCGGCATCCTTGCTGGTCCAGGCGTTGGAACCCACTACCGTCGCGTTCAATGCCTGCGCGTAACTGTTGTAGCCCACCACTGTGGCGCCATCCTCCGTTGCCCAGGCTTCGGCACCCAGTGCCGTGGTGTTGTTGCCTTGGGTGAGGCTGTAGAAGTCCTGGCCGGCCAGTGAGTTCGTACCCACGGCAACGCCCATCTGGCCGGTGGTGGCGTTGTTGCCTACCGCCACGCCGCTTTCGCCCGCGCGCGCCTGCACACCGAAGGCCGCGCCTGCTATTCCGGCAATGGCATTCTGGCCCACGGCGGTAGCCACTTCGGCTGCCTGCGCCGAAGTACCCACGGCGGTGCCAAAGAAGGTTGCGTAGGCACCGCTGCCCACAGCAACGGCCTGCCAGGCATCGGCAGTCGCTGCAAAACCAACTGCGGTGGACTCACGTCCTGTTGCCCAGGCCGAGTTGCCGATGGCCGTCGCCGCCAGCCCGGCAGCCTGCGCATCAGCACCAATGGCCGCTGCAAACAGGCCTTGGGCGCTGGCGTCAGCACCAATGGCAAGCATGCCACCCTGCGCGGTAGCCGCATTGGTACCGATGGCGATGTTGTCCGGGTTGGCAGCGCTGGCATTCAAGCCCAGCGCGATGCTGCCTGCACCGGTAGCCAGTGCATTGGTACCCAGCGCGGTGGCGTTGTCGGCAAGCGCATTGGCACCACTGCCGTAAGCGGACGCGCCGCTACCGATGGCATTGGTGGCTTCACCCGATGCCGTGGCGTTGTCACCTTCCGCATAGGCCCCCGCATCACTGTCGGCACTGCCGGTGGCGGCGAAATATTTGGTCGAGCCGGTCACTTCATCCAACTGGCCCTTGTTGACCGCATCGGTGGCTTCCGTGCCTGCAGCAACATTGGTGATCTGCCGTTCGGCACCCACATCACCTACCGACACGCTGTTGTCGCGGCCGGCCACCGAGCCTGCGCCCAAGGCCACCGAGTTGGTGGCACCCGCTTGCGCATCGGTTCCTATCGCGGTGCTCTGCTGGCCGAATGCCCAGGCGTTGGCACCCACTGCAGTCGCATCGTCACCGAAGGCCCAGCTGCCGCTGCCGATCGCCACCGCATTGGTCGCACCGATGCCGAAGAGGCCAAAACCGGTTTCGGCACCGTCCCCGATCGCCAGGCTGCCTGCACCCAGTGCAGATGCATTACGACCGACCGCGACGTTGCCGTCTTCATAGGCCGCTGCGTTGTAGCCCACCGCGGTGGTACCGGTCCCTTCGGCATAGCTCTGCGAACCAGTCGCGGTGCTGTAGTTGCCCAGTGCGTTGGCTACTGCACCATTTGCCGTGGACTGATCGCCTTTGGCATAGGCACCCACACCGCTTGCGGTAGCCGCAAAGCCTTCGGCATTGGCGCTGGCACCCAATGCGGTACCGCCGACGCCGGCGCTGGTGGCACCGGTCTGCACCGGTTCGCCGCCCACGTTGATCAGCGGGTCGCCATTTTCATCCACCGCATTGCCGCCCACCGCCACCGCGCCCGGGCCGATGGCCTGCGCGTTCTGGCCGAAGGCCGCTGCGTTCTGGCCGCTGGCCACGGCATTCATGCCGATGGCGGCGGCACCGCTGGCCAATGCGCTGGCACCGTTGCCGATCACGATGGTGCTTTCGCCGCTGGCTACGCTGTTGCTGCCCAATGCAATGGCATTGGCGCCATCCACCAGGTTGGCCATGCCGAATGCACTGCTGTTTTCACCATCTACCTGGTTGAAGTTGCCGAACGCCGAGCTGTTGCTTCCATTGGCGGTATTCACGTAACCCACCGCACTGGAGTAGTCACCCGCAGCCACGTTGTAGCTGCCCACCGCCGTGCTCTGCGCGCCACTGGCCTGCGAACCTACGCCGGCAGCCGTGGCGCCATCGCCACTGGCAACCGCATCATCGCTGCCATCAGCAGCGCCATTGGCCTTGAAGTAACGCCCGGCCAGCAGCGCACCTTCGGCAGCAGAATTGAGCTGATCCACGTTCACCGCGTCGGTGCCTTCGGTACCGGCAGCGACATTGGTGATCTGCCGCTCAGCTCCTACATCACCTACCGATACGCTGTTGGCACGATCCGCGAACGAGCCCGCACCCAAGGCGACGCTGTTGGCCGCCGCTGCAGTTGCGTTTGCACCCAGTGCAGTGCTGTCGGCGCCGCGACTGGTGCTGTAGAAGCCCACTGCCGTGCTGTTGGCACCACTGGCCCAGCTTTCAGCGCCCAGCGCGCTGGCATTGTTGCCCGGCGCGTAGGCGAAGTAGCCCACGGCTGTGGCTTCACTGCCGGAGGCTTCACTCAAGGCACCGGAGGCGAGTGAGTAATCACCCGATGCGATGGCGCCGGCACCGACCGCGGTCGAAACCTCGCCGCTGGCCTGCGTATCGACAAAGAAGCCGAGGCCCGGAATCAAATCGGCAGGGCCACCAACAGCCACGCTGCTGGTACCGGATGCCGCACTCTGCGTGCCGACCGAGGTGCTGTAGTCACCGGTGGCATTGGCCACCGCGCCAAACGCCGAGGACTGCGCACCCTGGGCGAAGGCGCCCACACCTGCGGCCGTTGCCGCAAACCCTTCGGCACTGGCACTGGCACCAACGGCCGTGCCGCCGACTGCAGCGCTGGTGGCGCCGGTGGTGACCGGCTGGCCGCCGAAGGTGATCAGCGCATTGCCGTTCTCATCCACCGCGTTGCCACCCACGGCCACAGCGGCCGGGCCGGTGGCTTCGGCGTTCTGGCCGAACGCTGCGCTGTTCTGGCCAGTGGCCAGAGCACTCTGGCCTACTGCGGTAGCGCCGTTGGACAGTGCGTTGGCACCATTGCCGTAAGCGGACGCTCCAGCGCCAATTGCATTGCTGGCCTCGCCTGCGGCAGTTGCCGCATTGCCCTCGGCATACGCACCAGCATCGCTGTCAGCGCTGCCCGTGGCCTGGAAATACTTGCTGGTGTTCTCGGCAACGGTAGCCACTGCATCCAGCTGCGCCTTGTTCACCGCATCGGTGTCTTCGGTGCCGGCAGCGACATTGGTGATCTGCCGTTCGCTGCCGACGTCACCGACCGACACGGTGTTTTCGCGATCGTTCCAGGAATTGGCGCCGATGGCGACACTGTTGGCGGCCGCAGCGGTGGCGCTTTGTCCCAGCGCGGTGGAATCGTCGGCATCGGCCCAGCTGTTGAAACCAATCGCGGTGGCGTATTCGCCCACCGCCCAGGCGCCGTTGCCGAACGCCGAGGCGCCGGTACCGGAGGCTTCCGTGCTGATGAAACCGCCGAAGGTGGTGCCGCCAACCGCAGTGGATTCCTCGCCCGAGGCAATGGCGGATTCACCCACCGCCGTGGTGCTGACGCCCGAGGCCGAAGCGCCCAGACCCATCGCAATACCGTAGTCGCCACTGGCGTCAGCGCCATAACCGAAGGCCGAGGCCAGGTCACCGGAGGCGGCGCTGTAGCTGCCCACCGCAGTGGTGCCACGACCGCTGGCATCGGCGCGGAAGCCATTGGCCGTTGCCTGCTGGCCGGCGGCGAACGCCTGGCTGCCCTGCGCGGTTGCATACGCACCCGAGGCATCGGCGCCGCTACCCAGCGCCGTGCTGCCCAGTTCGCTGGCAACGCTGCCCGAGCCCACCGCCGTGGCGTCGTCGGCCGCTGCGTATGCGCCATCGCCAATCACCACGCTGCCATCACCACTGGCAATGCTGTTGCTGCCCAGTGCGATGGCATTGGCGCCATCGACCAGGTTGCCCGAGCCGAAGGCGCTGCTGTTGCTGCCATCGACCTGGTTGAAATTGCCGAACGCCGAGCTGTTCTCGCCGTTGGCGGTATTCACGTAACCGACGGCGCTGGAGTAATCACCGGCGGCAACGTTGTTGTTGCCAACCGCGGTGCTCTCCACGCCGCTTGCCTGCGAGCCAACACCTGCTGCCATCGCACCGGCGCCACTGGCCACGGCGTCATCGCTGCCATCGGCAGCGCCGTTGGCCTTGAAATAACGGGCAGTCAGCGTGGCGCCATCAGCAACTGCGTTGAGCTGATCCAGGTTGACTGCATCGGTGCCGGCCGTACCGGCGGCGACGTTGCTGACCTGCCGTTCGTTGCCGGCCGAACCCACCGACACGGTGTTGGCGCGATCGGCCACCGAGCCTGCGCCCAGCGCCACGCTGCCATCGGCAGATGCACGCGTACCGGCACCGATGGCAACGGCGTTGTTGCCCGACGCTTCGGCACTGTTGGCGATGGCGCAATCCACCAGCGTCGCGCTGCCAACCACCAGGCATTGCGCGTTGCCACCCACTTCCACCGACTGTGCCTGGGCTGTGCTTACCCAGGTACTTGCTCCTAGACCCAACGCAACGGCAACCGACAAGGCCTGCAGGCGTAACCCGGCGCTATGCCGTCCATCCATGACCACACCGGCCGAGCTGGACGATGCCAACTCCGACGCCACCACCAACTGCCCCAATGCCTTGTTCCATACCTTGCGGTAGATCCGGTTCATCGCTGCTGCTCCTCAAGTGGACGGGTTATTTCCTTGCATGAATGCGCCATCGATGAGCGGTACGTGCCCAACGATCCCCCTGTGGTGTTGTGGTCCCGGTCCCGGTACAGCAGGGCACGTAAGGCTCACGCCTGTCGTGGTCTACCCCCCTGGTTCCATACCTGTCGGGCGACTACGGGATGGATGGAGTCTTAATCGACGATTCATGATTCGTCAAACTTTTGGCTCAAAAGCGGAGTTCTGAGAGGAACTTCACAAATCTCTCAATTCAATGAGATCTAGCAAAAATTTTCTTCTGAAACAGTTGCCTAGGGCTCACTGGAGGCAACGAGATCCCGCTTGAGCGTCCATGGAAGCAGCCCACAGAAAAATCCCACAGGCCTTGGGCTGCGGGCTTTTCAGCGTACTCAGGAATATTTCGCAGGGGCCCGGTTCAATTCCCCGGCGATGCCCGCAACAGTTGCATTGCAGCAAAGGCAGTTGCGCGAACGGGCCCGATTCACCCGCTGCAGAATGGTCGCCAGCCTCACCAGTGCGTCAAATAGATGGCACAACAAAAAAGGCCCTGGATTCCAGGGCCTTGGTACTACGCGCGATGGGCTGTTTACTGCCTGGCCACCAAACTGACGTCAGTGAAAGCGGACACGACTACCAGCTTCACGTAGTAAGTCCCTGCACTGGGGGCGATGAAGCGAACCGTCTCGCTGTTGCCGGGCCGGGTGGAAAAAGCATCTGCCTGCCCAACCTGTGGCTCCTTGTTGAAGCTGGCATACAGCGACACATCCCCCCTGCCGCCATAGGTGATGAAGCTCAGCACCTCGCCGGCCTTGGCTTCGAAACGAAATAGCTGGCTGCTGCCCCTGTCCCCATCCAGTTCATCCACGATCTTGCTGAACAGCGGTGTGGCGGCAAGCGGACAGGTCTGTTGGCTGGCATCGCACGGCGGCACCAATGCCTTGAGCAGGGCCGCATGGATGTCGAGCAGGCCTGCACCATTCTGCTTCGAGCCAGACGCCAGCACCGGCGCCGGCCTGGCGGTCTCTCGCAGCAGGTTGCGCATCTGCAGCCAGTTCAACGGTGTAGCCGCCACGCCTTGAATCATGGCCACCGCAGCGGCCACGTGCGGCGACGCCATCGAGGTGCCTGCCTTGCCACCGGTCACCCAGCGTGCGGTGGGCCTTGTAGCCCCGCCATTTATTACCTGCCAGATGAAGCCGCTGTTCAACACGCCTCCGTTTCCACCTGGTGCGGAAACATCCACGCGTGCGCCATAACTTGAGTAAAACGCCCTGTCACCGTTCAGTCCATTCGCCCCGACGCTGATGATGTTCTTGCACGAAGACATGGTGTAGCTGGCGGCCTTGTCATCCGAATTGCCTGCTGCCACCACGATGATGGCACCCTTGCTGTTGGCCAAGTCCATTGCGGCCTGCAGCAATGGCGAGCAAGCATTGTGGCTGCCACTGCCCAGACTCATGTTGATGACTTCTGCGGGATTTGGATTCAGTGGCAAGCCCGGCACTTCACCGCCAACGGCCCAGACAATGCCATCGGCGATATCGGCCTCCGTCCCGCCACACGAGCCCAGCACGCGCACCGGCATCACCTTGGCCTTGTGCGCCAATCCGGCCAAACCCACGCCATTGCCGGTCTCCTGCGCGATGGTGCCAGCCACGTGACTGCCATGCCAGCTGCTGTTCCTGGGAGCAGCGGCACCGGCCCAGCCATCACAATAGTTGGGTTCTACCCAGTCACCGACATCCCAACCACCCGGCACGCGCGCATCGGTGGCGCGACGCGATATGCGCAGGTCGCTGATCATGTCGTAGCCAGGCATGACATTGGCCTGCAGGTCCAGATGATCCTGCACGATTCCCGTATCAAGGACCGCGACCACGACGCCGTCACCCTGTGCGATATCCCATGCGGCGGGCGCATTCACGCCGGAGGTTGGATTGAAGAAATTCCATTGGCGCGCGGCATACAGCGGATCATTCGGCGTCACCGCACGCGAGTCGACGGCCATGTGCTGATACATGTGCTCGACCTCCGCATACTCCACGTCCGGGTCTGCGCGCAGCTCGCGCAAAAACCCAACCACCTCCGTTTCGTTCAACACCCGCGAGGCGGAAACAACGTTCCAGCGCGGCACGGCCGAGCGCTGCGAAAGAACAGCGCTTACTGCCGGGCCGGAAGCCGAACGCGCTCCCAGCGGGGCGCGACTCAAACCCGCGCGCCCAACCACCGCGCTCAGGCTGCGATTGAGCACAGCGGCATCCTGCAATACACGCGCGTCGCTGCGGTACTTGACCACGAACCGCTGCCCGCCTCCCATCGATTTGATCGGAGGTTCGATGCCGCGCGGTTCGCTCAACCCGATCTCTGACGCGAACGACACCTGCGTCGCAATTGCGGCTGTCGCCAACCCAACCGCCATCGCAACAGTCCATCTGTTCGGCTTGTTCATCGTGGATATCTCGCTAAAGGGAAAGAGAAAAATCGAGCAGGCAACCCCGTCGCTCACCGGCTGGCCGTCTGCTCCGGTAAACCTCATCGATTACTGTTGACGTGCCCTGCCGTGAGCAGAGCCCGTGTCCTGCCTACCAGCCAAAACCCGCGCCGATACCCACCGAGCTGTCCCCGCTGCTGAAAGCACCGCCCACGGTGACGGTCGCGCGGTGACCAAAGGCCCGCTGGTAACCCACCGACAGCGCCGACTCACCCCCCTGGAAACCGACACCCACGCCCACCCGGTTCTCGGTGCGTACGCCTGCGGCACTGGTCGCCATGTTCAACATGGCCGCACTCATCGCGCCCTGGCGATCGATGCGCTCGTCAATGTTCTTCAGCCGCCTGCCCATATCGCTGCGCAGCACTTCGAAGCTGTCGGCCATCGCACCAAATTTGCCGTCGGTATAGGCGTTGGCCGAAGCCGCGCTACGGTCAAGCTGGGCTTTGTTGACCGCGTCAGCGGCTTGAGTTCCTTCGGCAACATGGGTGATCTGGCGGTCATTACCGGCGCTGCCCACGGACACCGTATTGGCACGATCAGCAACCGAACCCTGGCCGATTGCCACCGCACCCTCGGCGCGTACGCTGGCACCCTGGCCGATCGCCGTGCCCGCACCTGCACTGACCATCGCTCCCTGACCGATGGCGGTGCCGGCGACAGCATTGACGCTGGCACCTTCTCCCACTGCCACCGCGTTGATGGCAGTGACAGAGACGGCGGAGTTGGCACCAACCGCGGTGCTGCCATCGGCTTCAACGCGCGAATGGCTGCCGAGCGCGGTGTCATTCAGGCCGGCCGCATGGGCGCCATGACCGATACCGGTGCCCGCCACATCCGGGGCCTTGGCTTTGTCACCGAGCACCACGCCGCCCGTGCCGCTTTGATCTACGGCGCCACCGCTGCCGCCGCCAGGATTCCCTCCCTTGGCGTTGATGGTGGTGATCTGCGTATCGAGTGCAGCCAACGCATCTCCCACGTTGCTGTAGCTGGCGCCCTGCACCATGTAGCTGGGTGCGACGAACAGACCCTGCATGCCGAGCGCCGCCCCGCCACCGAGGATGCCGGCGATGGAAGTCAGCGATTGGTAGAGTTGCCCACCGTTGATCGCCTGCATGCTGTCCAGGGCGATATTGCCTGCTGCCACGTTATCCAGGAGGGTTCCCTGGATGCCGGCAAGCGTTACCTTGCTGCGCTCGCCATCGTCATAACTCACAACGTTGGCGGTCACCGATTCGACGTCGCCAATGCGGTCGTCGATATCATTCACCCGCGTCTCCACTGCACCCACACGCTGATTGGTGCTGTACAGCTGGCCGCCGTTGACCGCATCGGTACCGCTTTCAACAATCCGCCCAGCCGCAACGTTGATGATGCGCCGCGTCGCCGGGCCATTGCTGCCATTGCCGCCGCCGACCGAGATGACGTTGGCTTCGGTGGCACGCGAGCCCGCACCCAGAGCGACCGAATTGGCCCCCGACGCTCCCGCCGACGCGCCAATGGCAACACTGTTGGCACCGTTGCTGGCAAAGGCGGCATAACCTATCGCCACGCCGTTGATCGCCGTTGTGGCCGCCTGCCGGCCCATCGCCAGACTATTGCCGGCCCGCGCCGAGGCATCAGCACCCAAGGCAGTAGCACCCACCGCGTTGGCGACGCTGGCAGCACCGAATGCGGCCGTACGCTCGGCACTGGCGACTGCGCCCGACCCGGCGGCCACGGCATTGCTGCCGCTTGCCGTGGCTGCGGCTGTTCCGCTGGCCTGGAAGTACTTGCTGTTGGTGCTCGCGACACCGGCCACCGCATCCAGCTGCGATTTGTTGACTGCATCGGTGCCTGTAGTGCCAGCGGCAACATTGGTGATCTGCCGCTCCGCGCCGACGCTGCCAACCGAAACCGCGTTGTCGCGATCGGCCACCGAGCCGGCACCCAAGGCAACGCTGTTCAATGCAGAGGCAACAGCAGAGTTGCCGAGCGCGGTGCTGTTCTGTGCACTGGCCTGAGCACTGCCACCCATCGCAGCAGCGGCATCCGCGCTGGCCTGCGCCTGCGGACCCAATGCTACCGAGCCACTGCCCGAAGCCGTGCTTTGCGAACCCAGTGCCAGTGCGTCCTGACCGCGTGCTGCCGCACCTGCACCTATCGCAATCGAACGCTCGCCAGAGGATTCACTGGCACTGCCCATTGCCACCGTCGCGTAACCATCGGCGATGGCACCCTGGCCTGCCGCAAAACTCTCGTCACCACCGGCGAAGCTGTTGCTGCCGATGGCCGTCGCGCTGTTGCCATCAACGAAGTTGGCAAAACCGAACGCGCTGCTGTCGTCTCCATTGACCTGGTTGAAGTTGCCTGCGGCAGTGCTGTTGATCCCGGAAGCCGAGTTCACATAACCCAGAGCACTGCTGTAGTCGCCAGCGGCGACGTTGTAGCTGCCCACCGCCGCACTCTCGGCGCCACTGGCAATCGAACCGACGCCTGCAGCAGTCGCGCCGATGCCGCTTGCCTGCGCATCGTCATTGCCGTCGTCGGCACCATTGGCCGCGAAGTAACGACTGGTGTGTTGTTCGGCCTCAGCCACGCCAGCGAGCTGATCCATGTTGACCGCATCGGTGCCCGTAGTACCCGCCGCAACATTGGTGATCTGCCGCTCCGCGCCGACGCTGCCAACCGAAACCGCGTTGTCGCGATCGGCCACTGAACCGCCACCCAGCGCTACGCTGTTGAGCGCGGAGGCTACTGCCGCACTACCCACCGCAGTGCTGGATGCAGCACTTGCCTTTGATCCCGCACCCATCGCAGTGGCGCCGATACCACTGGCTTGCGCATCATCACTACCATCATTGGCGCCGTCCGCCTGGAAGTAGCGAGCGGTCTTGGCTGCACCTTCGGCTACTACATCAAGCGCTTCAACAACATCATCGAGCTGTGCCTTGTTGACAGCATCGGTGGCCTCGGTAGCGGCGGCAACATGGGTGATCTGGCGCTCGCCCCCCGTTGAACCCACCGACACCGAGTTGGCGCGCTCAGCCAGCGAGTCCACGCCCAGCGCCACGCTGTTCTCCGCCGAGGCATTCGCGCCGGCCCCCACAGCCGTACTCAGCAGGCCGTCCGCGGCACTTAGATAGCCCAGCGCGGTGCTGAAATCACCACTGGCAATGGCCCCATTGCCAAACGCGGCGGTGCCCGCAGCGGATGCCGTG
>NZ_JBRRBO010000021.1:0-68877 GCF_056756175.1 Stenotrophomonas sp. STEN240
GTCCCGGTTTGCCCCTCGCCCAAGCCGGGCTCGCCACTACATTTCTGCTCACTCCCTTTGGCGTAGCCAAGGGGAGGGTTGGGGAGGGGTAAAGCCTTTCGCTGGCTTTGCCGCTCTTGTTGGATCGCTTGGAAAGCTTCTGCCGAGCATGGCTCGGCACTACAGAGAGACAGAAAGCAGGTGCCGGGCATTGCCCGGCAACTGCCTTCAATCAGGTCAGCGCGATCGAGCGGGTCTTGCGCTCGGCCAGGCGCTTTTCCAGGTAGTGGATGTTCTGTCCACCGGCCTGGAAACCCTGGTCGCGCATGATGCGCTGCTGCAACGCGACGTTGGTCTTGATGCCGTCCACCACCATCTCGCTCAGCGCCACCCGCATGCGGGCAATGGCGGTTTCGCGGTCCGGGCCGTGCACGATCAGCTTGCCGATCATCGAGTCGTAGTTCGGCGGCACCTTGTAGCCGGCATAGATGTGCGTATCAACGCGCACACCCGGGCCACCCGGCGGATAGAAGCCGGTGATCAGGCCGGGGCTGGGAATGAAGGTTTCCGCGTCCTCGGCGTTGATGCGGCACTCGATGGCGTGGCCATGCAGCACCACGTCGCTCTGCTTGATGGTCAGCTTCTGGCCGGAGGCGATGCGCAGCTGTTCGGCGACCAGATCGATACCGGTCACCATCTCGGTTACCGGATGCTCCACCTGCACGCGGGTGTTCATTTCGATGAAGTAGAACTTGCCGTCTTCGAACAGGAACTCGAAGGTGCCGGCGCCGCGGTAACCGATGCGCACGCAGGCTTCCACGCAGACCTTGCCGATCTGCTCACGCAGTTCAGCGGTGATGCCCGGTGCCGGTGCTTCTTCCACCACCTTCTGGTGGCGGCGCTGCATCGAGCAGTCGCGTTCACCCAGGTGGATGGCATTGCCCTGGCCGTCGGCCAGCACCTGGATTTCCACGTGACGCGGATTTTCCAGGTACTTCTCCATGTAGACCTCACCATTGCCGAATGCCGCCTTGGCTTCGGATTTGGTGGTCTCGATGGAGGCCTTCAGCGCACCTTCGGCATGCACCACGCGCATGCCGCGGCCGCCGCCGCCGCCCGATGCCTTGATGATGACCGGGTAGCCGATCTCACGGGCAATCTTGGTGTTGGCGACGATGTCTTCGCCCAGCGGGCCGCCCGAACCGGGCACGCACGGCACGCCGGCGGCCTTCATCGCGCGGATGGCTTCCACCTTGTCACCCATCAGGCGGATGGTTTCCGCACGCGGGCCGATGAAGATGAAACCGGACTGCTCAACGCGCTCGGCGAAGTCGGCGTTCTCGGACAGGAAGCCGTAGCCCGGGTGGATGGCCTGGGCGTCGGTGACCTCGGCCGCAGCGATCAGCGCCGGGATGTTGAGGTAGCTTTCCGACGACGGCGCCGGGCCGATGCAGACCGACTCGTCTGCCATGGCCACGTGCTTGAGATTGCGGTCAACGGTGGAATGCACCGCAACCGTACGGATGCCCAGGGTGTGGCACGCGCGCAGGATGCGCAGCGCGATTTCACCCCGGTTGGCGATGACGACTTTATCCAGCATGGCCGGCGCCTCAGGCAATCACGAACAGCGGCTGGTCGAACTCAACCGGGCTGCCGTTCTCGCCGAGGATGGCCACCACGGTGCCGGATACTTCGGCCTCGATCGGGTTGAACATCTTCATCGCCTCGATGATGGCCAGGGTTTCACCAGCCTTGATGGTCTGGCCGACGGTCACGAAGGCCGGCTTGTCCGGCGAGGACGAGGAGTAGAAGGTGCCGACCATCGGCGCGCGCTGCACGTGGCCTTCCGGCAGGGCATTGCCCGGCTTGGCGGTGCCGCCGGTGGAGGCTTCGGTCGGGCCGCTCATCGGCATTGCCGGTGCGGCAGCAGCCGGCGCAGCGTAGACCGGTGCCGGCGCCGGGACATAGGTGCCTACCGGGTTGCGCGACAGGCGTACGGATTCTTCGCCTTCCTTGATCTCGATTTCGGCCAGGTTCGACTCTTCCAGCAGGTCGATGAGCTTCTTGATTTTGCGCAGATCCATGAGGGCCTCTTTGGGTTGCAGTAAGTCGGTAAGGAAAAGGCGCGGGGCGCCCGGGTCAAAGTTCGTAGAAATCGCGCAGCTGCCGCGTACGGTCCTGCGCGTGGGTGGTAAGACAGCGCATCTGCGCACCGTTGCGCGATGTGCCGTCGGCATTGAAGGCGTAGACCGCGTCGCAGTCCTTGTCGCGCAGCTGGATCCAGGCGCGTTGGGCGAGGATCAGCTGCTGTTCGGCCTCGGCGCAATGCGTGCAGCTGCCGTCGGCGGTCTGCTGCTGCAGCTGGCGGCGGGCCTGCTTGTAAGTGGTGTTCAAAACCGTATCGGCGTCAGTGGCACGATCAGACGCGCACAGGTCGCTTTCCATCGTGCTGGTCACATTCGCGCAGTCGATGCCTTCGGCGGCGCGATCCAGGTTCTGCGCATGCGCAGCGGCCAGCGGCAGACACACCACAGCCATTCCCGCCAGCAACCGCGGCAGCGCTTTCACGCGCTTACCCCAACGCGAGCCAGCGCCGCATCCATCGCATAGCGGTAGCTGTCGGCGCCAAAGCCGCAGATCACGCCGACGGCCTTGTCGCTCAGGTAGCTGTGCTGGCGGAACGGCTCACGCGCATGCGGGTTGGACAGGTGGATCTCGATGAACGGAATCGCCACCCCGGCCAGCGCATCGCGCAGGGCCACCGAGGTATGGGTGAAGGCGGCGGGGTTGATCAGGATGAAAGCGGTTCCATCGGCGCGCGCGGCCTGCACCCGGTCCACCAGCACGTGTTCGGCGTTGGACTGCAGGTGTTCGCTCTGGTGCCCCTGTGCCTGTGCCTGTGCAGCGAGCGCAGCGTCGATCTGGGCCAACGTGGTGTGGCCATAGACGTCGGGCTCGCGGGTGCCCAGCAGGTTGAGGTTGGGGCCGTGAAGGACCAGCAGTTTTGCCATGTGCCAAGGGTCGGCGGGGAAGGGCGGCAGTGTGAGGGAAGCTGGGAATACTGTCCAGTTCGACGAAATTAGCCGTGTTTTAATCGATTGTTTGAATTTTGGGGCTTTGCTGGGGCAGCTTGTAGGGCAGTGCCTTTGAGCTGCAGCGGATAACGGCAGGGGGCCCGCTGGGTACCCGGACCCCAAGCTGCGCATCTGCGTGATGCGCGGGACTTGCGAGAAAATGAGCGAAGTTGGGCTTTCCCCGAGACCCGCAACGACGAGAGCCCCTCTCCCGTTCACGGGAGAGGGGTTGGGGTGAGGGCAGAGCGAAGCAGTAATCGTTGATTTGCTGGCAACCATCCGCGCTTGGCTTAGAGCTATCAACTCAAAGCCCAAGCCCCCCTCATCCGCCCCTTTGGGGCACCTTCTCCCGTCAACGGGAGAAGGGACAGCTGGTGTCCACTCTTACTCCCGGTAATCACCCATTAATAGACGACCGGTCTATTTGGCGTAAGCTCCACCCCATGAACCTCTCCCCCAAAGCGCAGGCCACCCGCCAGCACATCCTGGACACCGGCTACCGGCTGGTCCTGCAGAAGGGCTTCGCCGCGCTCGGCCTGCAGGAAATCCTCAAGGCCTGCGCCGTCCCCAAGGGCTCCTTCTATCACTACTTCGCGTCCAAGGAAGTCTTCGGCTGCGAGCTGCTGCAACAGTACGTAGACGACTACGGGCGCAAGCTGGAGCAGCTGCTGGCCGAACCGGGCAACGGTCGGCAGCGGCTGATGCGTTACTGGAATGCCTGGGCGCAAGACCCGGCCGACCCGGCGCAGGGCTGGGCCGAGGAATGCCTGGTGGTGAAGCTGGCCGCCGAGGTGTCCGACCTTTCCGAAGACATGCGTCAGGTACTCGACCAAGGCGTACAGCGCCTGCTGCAACGCATTGCAGCCCTGGTCGAAGAAGGCCGCGCCGACGGCTCACTGCCCAAGGGCAAGCCCGCCTTGCAGGTCGCCCGCGTGCTGTACCAGATGTGGCTGGGCGCGGCGCTGCTGTCCAAGCTCAGCCAGGACCGGCTGCCACTGCAACAGGCCCACGAGGCCACCGAACACCTGCTGACCTGCGACAACGTCGTCGCCGCATCCTCCCCTACTTACTGAAGGCACTGCCATGAATGTTCTGTTCGTACTGACCTCGCACGACCAGCTAGGCGACACCGGCCACAAGACCGGCTTCTGGCTGGAGGAATTCGCCGCACCTTATTACGTGTTCAAGGACGCCGGCGCCAACATCGCCCTGGCGTCGCCGGCCGGCGGCCAACCGCCGCTGGACCCGCGCAGCGATGAGCCCGATGCACAGACCCCGGCCACCGACCGCTTCCGCAGCGACCGCGACGCTCAGCAGCAACTGGCCACCACGCTCCCGCTGAAACAGATCGACGCCAGCAAGTTCGACGCGGTGTTCTACCCCGGCGGCCATGGCCCGCTCTGGGATCTTGCCCGCGATGCCGACTCCATCGCTCTGATCGAAACCTTCGACCGCGCCAACAAGCCGCTGGGCCTGGTCTGCCACGCGCCCGGTGCATTGATCGCCGCACGCACTGCCGACGGCAAACCGCTGGTTGCCGGCCGCAAGGTCACCGGCTTTTCCAATAGCGAAGAAGAGGCTGTTGGCCTGACCGCCGTGGTGCCGTTCCTGATCGAAGACGAGTTCGCACGTCTCGGCGGCAACTACAGCAAGGGCCTCGACTGGCAGCCCTACGTGCTCAGCGACGGGCACCTGGTCACCGGCCAGAACCCGGCCAGCTCCGAAGCCGTAGCAAAAGCACTGCTCGCGCAGCTGGCCTGATCCGTAGCTCGGTAGCCCGGGTAAGCGAAGCGCACCCGGGAAACAAGCAGCCAACAAACTTTGCAAAACCCGCATCGCACCCAAGCCCTTAAAAAAAAGCAGCCTCACAAGGAATCGGCAATGAAGATCTTCTACAAAACCCGCGCCACCGCCACCGGTGGCCGCGCTGGCCGCACTGCACTGGACGACGGCAGCCTTGGCTTCGACCTGGCACTGCCCGGTTCCAACAAGGCCGGCACCAATCCCGAGCAGCTGTTTGCGCTCGGCTATGCCGCCTGCTTCGACAACGCCTTGCCGGTGGCCGCCAAGCAGCTGCAGTTGCAGCCGGCCGGCACCGCCACCTCGGTGGAAGTGGGCATCGGCCAGACGGCTGAAGGTGGCTACGCACTGGACATCGACCTGCACGTTGAAGTGAAGGGTCTGCCGCAGGCCGACGCCCAGCATCTGGTCGAAGCCGCACACAAGATCTGCCCGTACTCCAACGCCACCCGCGGTAATGTCGATGTGCGCCTGCACGTAACTGCAGTCTGATTCACGCATCAATGCCGAGTCAGTGCATGGCGCTGACGAATACTTGTAGGAGCGGCGTGAGCCGCGAAGCTGGCGCTGCTTACGCGAATGGCATCTGTGTCATCTGATGATGTGCTTGCTTCGCGGCTTACGCCGCTCCTACAAAAGATCTATGCCGGAGCTATGACTACGGCTATTCCTCCCGTAACAGGAGAAACACATGCGCAGCGCCATCCACACAACGTTTGGTGAGCCGGCCGAAGTACTGGCACTCGGCGACAGCCCCATCCCGCAGCCCGGCGCGGGCGAAGTCCGGATCAAGACCCTGCTCGCGCCCATCCACAACCACGACCTGTGGACCGTGCGCGGCAAGTACGGCTACAAACCCACGCTGCCGGCAATCGGCGGCAGCGAAGCGGTAGGTATCGTCGAAGCGCTCGGCGAAGGCGTGCAGGGCGTCACCATCGGCCAGCGCGTCATGGCCGCCTCGGTACACGGCACCTGGGCCGAATACTTCATCGCCCCTGCACGCATGGTTATCCCGGTGCCGGATGGCATCGCCGACGAAGCCGCCGCGCAGCTGATCGCCATGCCATTGAGCGCGCTGATGCTGCTGGAATTCCTGCAGGCCGAGCCCGGTCAATGGATCGTGCAGAACACCGCCAACGGTGCGGTCGGCAAGACCCTGGCCATGCTCGCTGCCGCGCGCGGTGTGCACGTGCTTGGACTGGTGCGCCGCGATGCAGGTGTTGATGAACTCAAGGCACTCGGAATCAACAATGTACTGTCGACGACACAGCCGGATTGGAAGTCGCGCGCGCAGGCCTTGCTCGGCGACACACTCGCACACGCAGCAGTCGATTCCATCGGCGGCCAGGCGAGTGCGGATCTGGTGTCACTGCTAGGCGACAACGGCACGCTGGTCTCGTTCGGCACAATGGCCGGCGAAGCCATGCAGATTCCTTCCGGCGATCTGATCTTCAAGCAGGCCACGGTGAAGGGCTTCTGGGGCAGCAAGGTCAGCCAGCAGATGTCGGTGGAAAACAAGCGCCGCCTGGTCGGCGAGCTGCTGCAGCGCGTGCTGAGTGGCGAGCTGGAACTGCCGGTGCAGGCGGTCTACGAGCTTGGCGACGTTGCCGAAGCAGTGGCGGCAAGCTTGTTGCCGGGGCGCAAGGGCAAGGTACTGCTGAAGCCCTGATGGTGGTAAGCAGGAGGGCTGGTTCCCATCAGCCTGAAGCGAAGTAAGCCTCAGCCCCCTCCCTTGCGCAAAGCGCAGGGGAGGGTTGGGGAGGGGTGCTCTTGGCAATAAACCATCAGCTCAGGCCCCGCCAGCTTCGCGGCTGACGCCGCTCCTACAAAAGTGCATTCCCAGTAAACAAGCAACGCAGCCCGGGTAAGCGCAGCGCAACTGGGGGAAGTGATCTGGTGATGTCTAAAACCATCTGCCAACAGCGTTGCGTGCGCTGTGCTTATCCCAGCGATGGTGATGGAGCGGCCGGCGGAAAGCCGGGGCCCTATCCCCGAAACCGCTCCAGCACACCGGCCGGATAATCCCGCTGGAACGGCAGATCCTTGCGGTGCGCATAGCCGATATAGCAGTCGCATCGCTGGTTCGGGCAGGCCCTTGCGCGCAGCTGGCCTGCGAAGCTGCCGTCATACAGATTGCCCAACGGTGTGGCGACGAAGTGGCAGCGTTTGACGTTGCCATCACCGTCCACCGATATCACGTTCTCGCCGGTGAAGCAGGGCTCGCCCAGGCTGGCCGAAGGTTCGAGGTTGAACAGGAAATGCGGGTCCACGCGCTGCAGTTGCTGGATTTCCGCCTCGCTGTAGTAGCCGGCAGGGCGTTCGTCGTAGGCGTTGATCCACAACGGCACACTGTCGGCCAGTTCCGCACGCAGCAGTTGGATCTCCTCCAGATGCTCGCGCATCGCCACCATGCCAACCGTGTAGCGCACGCCGCGCCGGTCCAGTTCGCGGCAGCGGGCCAGGAAGGCGACGCGGGTCACCTGCCCCGGGTGGTAGGTGCACCACAGCGCGAAGCTGTCGAGATTGACCTCATCCAGCCAGCGCGTGCCGATGCATAGGTTGGTCTGGATCACCACGCGGCGGATGTGCGGCATATGGCTCAGCTGCACCATCGCATCGCGGTAGTGGCGGCGCACCAGGCCCTCGCCCCACGGCGTGAACAGTACCGACAGTTCCATCGTCTGCTGCCCCGCCCAATCGACGAAGCGCGCCAGGTCCTCGGCATCGCGTCGCAGGGCGGCGCGGGTGTCGTAGGTCTTGGCGAAGGGGCAGTACGGGCAGTCGTAGTTGCAACTGCTCAGCCGGCCGCGATAGAGGATGGAAAGATGCATGCGCGGCTCAATCCAGTTGATAGTCGCGCATGCGCTCGGCCACGCCGGCGGAGATCAGCCACGGACCGATGGTGTCGGCGCGGGCAAGGCCGGTGTCATTCAACGAAATCAGTGCGTCCTCGCGCGTCGCCAGGCCCTGCTCGAACAACTCGCCCAGCTGCGGCAGGTCGTCGAAGCACTCCGTGCCGAAGCGCTCGCGGTACTGCGCCAGATCCAGGCCCGGCTGCGCCAGCAGCGATTGGATCACATAGCGACGACGTCGCTCGTCCTCATTCAAACGCACGCCGTAATCGATGTGAGCGAAGGAGGCCTCATCGCGTTCCAGGTAGTGCGCAAGAATATCCGCCACCGAGCGCCGGCTGACGCCGTACTCGCTGGAGTAATGCAGGCCACTGGTATACGAGCGGGCGCCGCAGCCGATACCGACCATTCCGTCACTCTGGCAGCAATAGGCAGGACCACCGGAGTCCGGTGCGTTCGCCGCACGGAACATGCGCATTGATACCTGCTCATAGCCCGCCGCAAGCAGCCGTTCGCGGCCGGCCTCATACAGGGCCAGCCGGTTGTCCACCGACGCGGGATGAATCACGAAGGAGCGCTTGCCGCCTTCCTTCGCGCCGATGCGGTCCAACCCGGTATGCGGGCGCACGTACAGCGGGTAGAGGTAGAGCTCTTCCGGCTGGAAAGCGAGGGCGCTGTCGATCGAGGTAAGGAAGCTGGCCATGGTCTGGCCGGCAATACCGTAGATCAGGTCCAGGTTGAGTGTTGGAATGCCCGCCGCACGTATCTGTGCAATCGCCTCCTCGACCACGGCGCGCTGCTGCGGCCGCACGAGTGAGCGCACTTCGGCATCGCTGAAGCTCTGGATGCCCATGCTGACGCGGTCGATGCCCGCGTCGCGGCAGATTTTCATCTTGGCCGCATCCACGGTTTCTGGCGATACCTCGATGCCTGCAGGAATCGAATGCAGGTCGATGTTGGCGTGGCGTTGAACGAAATCGAATAGCCGCTGCAGCTGCGGCGCATCCAGATAGGTGGGCGTGCCGCCGCCAAGCGCGAAGCGCACGAAGCGGTGTTCGCCCAAGGCATCGGCGGTCACCCGCAACTGCTTCTCCATCTGCGCCAGATAGGCTTCCACCTGTGCCGGCGCGGGGCGCGCCATCGCGAACAGATTGCAGAAGCCGCAACGGTAGCTGCAGAACGGCACATGCAGGTACAGGAACAGTGCATCACGCGGCTCGCTCGCCCATGCCTCGGCAAGCGGTGGCGGTTGCGTGATCGGCCGGTAGGCGGACTTGTGGGGGTACGAGTACGAATAGGCCTGGTAAGGCTCGAGCTGCAACAGCTCGGACAATCGATGGGCGGTCATGGGCTCAACACAAAATGCGCATAGGGAACGTTCATCACCGTCTCGTGGGCGAGGCGATGGCCGTGGAAGCCATCCTCGCCGTAAGCGGTGCCATGGTCGGAGCAGATGATCACGAAAGCCGGGCCACGCGCGCGCAGTGCGGCAAACAAGGCGGCCAGCTCGCCATCAACATAGCGCAGCGCGGCGCAGTGGCTGTCCAGGCCATCGGCGTCGCAACCCGGGAGGTAATGCCGGTTGGGCTGGTGGATGGCCGAGACATTGATGAAGAGGAAGGAGCGCTGATTGCCCGCCGCCTGCAGACGCTCGCAGGCCAGTGCCACCTGTTGCTCGGTGGAATCGAGCGCGGTCACGCCGAACTCCGGCTGCCAATGGCTTTCCTCGAACAGCCCTGGCAGTTGCGAGCCCAGGGCATTGCGGCGGTTGAAGAAGCCAACGCCGCCAATGCAGACGGTGCGGTAGCCCTGGTCACGGAAGCCACCGACGATATCGGCACGGCCGGAGAACACGAAGGTCTGCGGCACGATGGTTTCGCTGCCTTCAAACTCCAGCGCGAACAGGCGCGGATGCGGGCCCGGCCGCGCAGGTGTGGGCAGGAAGCCGGCAAAGAATGCCGAGTGCGCCGCATAGGTGAAGCTTCCGGGCGTGTGCCGCAGCTCCCAGCCATCGGCAGGCAGGTGCGGCGCAAGCACCGGCAGCTCGCCGCGTTCGAAGCAGCGCTGGGCGGCGTCGAAGCGCAGGGCGTCCAAGGTGATCATCACCACGTCGTGGCTGCCGACAATGCTGTGCATGTCTGGCAAGGGGTTCTCAAGCATGGGCGTACTCGTTGATTGCGGGCCGTGCGGGCGTCAGCAAGGCCTGGTCTTCATAGGTGGTGCGGCCGGCGTGGCGCAGATCCAGCAATAGATCGCCGAAGCCATTGGCTTCCAGTACCCAGCTGCGCATGCCGCGCACGATCAGATCGAAGCCGATCATGCGGCTGTTCGGGAATGCCGCAGCTGCTGTTGCCGTGGTGGTTTCCAGATGCTCGATGGCCTCTGCGTCCAGCAGAAAATCCAATCCGGTGCGTGCATTGCCCAGGTGCAGGTTGGTCAGCGCGCCTGCGCTCATTCGTGCCACCCGCTGCCGTGGCTGGCCATCCAGTGCGATCACGCGCACGTCATAGCGGCGGCCATCGCTGCCCGGCACCGTCGGTTTGGGAATCCAGCGTTCGATGTAAGCGCCCTGCACGGCAAGCAGGTCCACCAGCCGTGCGATGTCGTCATGCCGGTCGTAACGGCGCTGCCGCAGCGAGTTGAACACCCGCCAGCGGCCATCCTGCTCAACCAGCTCCGCAGAGCCATAGGCAACTTCGCGTCCATCGCGGTTGCGCGCGTAGGCCAACACACCGGCACCAGACGAGCCGTAGCGGGCCTTGACGAAAACGCGCTCGCAGCCGGCATCACGCAGGCGTTCACGCAGGTCTTCATAGCTGCTGATCAAGCCGAATAGCGGCGGCACCGCAACGCCCGCTGCCGCAAGGTGCTGCTGGCAGTGGAGCTTGTCCGACATGCAGGCCAGATCGGCGGGCGCATTGAGGTAGTGCGGGCCAGACGGAAGCGCGGCCAGCACATCGGCAAAGCCGGCATACCAGAATTGTTGGTGGACCAGCTCACCATGCGCGGCCGCCTGTGGGGCATCGCCGGCAGCGCCCGACAACTCCCAGCCGCGCCGCACCAATGCCTGGTGCAGCTCGGGCGCTTCCCCCGGCGATTCCAGCTTGACGATGGCGCCGGGCAGCTGCGCGAGTGCCTCAAGCAGCCGCGCAGGTTCGGCAAGCAGGGTTTCGTAATCGAACACATGTGCGGCAGGCGCGCCCTGATCGTGCAAGGCGCGCTGCAGCCACGCGATACGGCGGCTGCCGCGCGGGCCGATCAACAGCCAATCCGCCATCTTCGGCTTACTCGGACACCGCCACGTAGCGGTCACCGTCATCTTCTTCTTCCGGGTCGTCCAGCACCACTGTGCACGGCAGCGCCTGCAGCTTCTGCTGCCATTCTTCTGAAATGAAGTGGTGGCTCAGGTCGATGCGCTGCAGGCCGCCGAGGTTCGGGCTCTCGCACAGCGCCTGCGCACCGATGTCGCCAATAGTGCCCAGCGACAGATCCAGCGTCTGCAGCGAGCCCAGCCAGGGCTCGCCGGCCAGCCACACCGCCAGCTCGTCGCTGATCATGGCGTTGCGCAGACCAAGGTACTGCAGGCGCTCCGGCCCGATCGCCAACAACAGGCGCTGGTAGACCGCCACATCGCCATCGAAGCCATAGCCATCATCGCCAAGCCACAGCTCGAGATGGCGCAGTGCCGGCAGCGTGGAGTTGGCGATGGCAATGACGATCTCGTTCGGCAGGCCACCGCTCTCGATCGCCAGTTCCTGTAGCGCCGCATGCGTGAAGGGCTGCAGTTCCAGTTCGGAGGTGCCGCGGATACGCAGCGATTCCAGGCCTGGGAAGGCCTCCAGCAGCGGGTTGTAGGAGATCTGGTTGATCCAGGACATCTCGCAGTCTTCGTAGGTCATATCGCCCACGAACAGCGCCTTCAGGTTGCCCAGCTCGGTACGGCGCGCAATCAACCCATCGATCAAGCCCTGCGGGCCATCGCTGGACGCCTCATCCCAGGCACCGATGATCAACACTTCAATCGACTTCGGATCAACCCGCTCGAAGAAATCGGCCAGCAGTTCTTCCTGGCTCTCGTCGCTGTCGTATTCCTGCATCAAGCGGTAAGCGACATCGCCGGCTACAGCGGAGCCCCCCATCTTGAAATCAACGACTTTCTTGCCACGATAAACCTGCGTGTATTCGCCAATGGTCACGGTACGTCCTTGCCGGAATGGTGCCGTAGCATAACCGAGAGATTGGTGATGCTGGCAGCCATGTATCACGTTGAGCGGAAGGCACGCAGCCTTCGCCATTCCGTAATCATCCTGTGGTAGCGCAGTGATCAAGCGCAAACAACCAAACAAACAAGCAAAGCCAGCTTAGCCCCCTCCCTTGCGCGCAGCGCAGGGGAGGGCTGGGGGAGGGGTGCACTTCGCAACGAACCAACACCCCAAGCACCGCCAGCTTCGCAGCTAACGCAGCTCCTACAAAAAGGGTCACCAGCAAAGCAGCAGCTAAAAGCGCAGCCAGCTGTAACCCTCTCCCTTGCGCAACGCGCAGGGGAGGGCTGGGGAGGGGCGCATTTCGCAACGAACCAACACCCCAAGCACCACGAGCTTCGCAGCTAACGCAGCTCCCACAAAAGAAAGAGCCCACCAGCAAAGCATCAGCTAAAAGCGAAGCCAGCTTAACCCCCTCCCTTGCGCAAAGCGCAGGGGAGGGTTGGGGAGGGGTGCACTTCGCAACGAACCAACACCCCAAGCACCGCCAGCTTCGCAGCTAACGCAGCGGGCACGCTATGAGCCACCAGAACTACATCGAACTACAAACAGCCACATAGTTCCCCTGGCTGATGTCCAGATACTTAACCCCGTTGTAGTACTTGTACCCAACCCCCATAACCCGATACCCGCTCTCCGTCGGGAACACCACAAACTCATATTCATCCCCAAACAGCGGATCAGCAGGCGTAAAGCTCAGATTGACCTTGTCACCAAGATCATCGTGCTTCCGCTTCCAGGTCATCTTCCCCTGCAAGTCCTCGCCCAGCAGCTTCACTTGCGCCCGCTGCGTCTTGGTGTCCCAGGAGATCAGTTCCGGGCCGGTCGAGTCACCCTCGACCTTGCAGATGGTTGTCTGGGAAAAAGCAGGCGCAGCAACGCCGAGCAGAAGAAGGGGGGCCAGGCGAGATGGTTTGAATCGCATTGAGTAAGTCCAGTAGTTCGGGCCAGAGTTGCTCCGCAACTCCGTGCCGCGTTGTACCAGACGAAGGTGCCTGAACGCCATTGTCAGAACTGTTCTGCGTGCCCGATCGATTAGACCGAAACCGCCCAGTGCATTGCCAAGCTTCTACATATGTCCACAAGCTGGAGTAGTCCATCGCCGTAGCCAGACCTTCCTTATCACGGCAGTGTCACAGGGAAAAATCGCCCGGCCTGCATTCATTAGAAACGCTAGCCCACGGCCACATGTGTAGCCGCGCCTGCTATTGCATGACAACCGCAGGCCAGTCGATGGCCTTCCAATACAACAGGCATGCTTTGCAATCTGCGCTGGGTGTCGCCTTCAACGAAAGCGTACTGGCCCCGGTGCATCAGGCATGTGGCAATGTCGCCCACTACCGCTACTGGCCGGCCCGCAATGCGGTGCGTTCCAGCCATCTGGCAACGGATCACGGTGCCACCACCGCTCGTGATGTCACCCAGGCAGATTGGCTTGGTCATCGAGCGCGCGCTCGGTACATGAAGGGGTCTGCCTCGCTATACGGCCGGTTGTGTAGTTTCTCCTCTGCACTCGGTGGGCGCACCATCTGCAGGCTGATGCTGCCATTGTCGCCGGCATACATCACCGCGCTTGCACCACCGTCCTTATAGCTAGCGATGGCCCCCAGTCCGATCTGTACAAGGGCACTGCCAAGACCCGTATCGCCCAGACGACGGCCGATGTCGTAGCCTTCGTCCACGTTGCCCAACTCAAGCCCGTGGCCGTCGATGTTCAGCTCGTGCAAGGCATTGGTCAGGGCGATCGCGCTGTCCATGTTGCCCGTGCTGTCATAGAACACGCGCATCGGCTTTTCGCCTTCGGGTAGCGTCGCCAGCGCCTGTTCCCAGCCAGCCTTCATTGCTATTACCTGCAAGGCCGGTTTAAGTAGCTGGCCTTGCTCGTCGCGCAGCGTCACCTTAACCGGGCGGTGCAGATGACCGAGGATCGGCGCACGGTCGAACTCATCAACCTGGTGCAGCGCCCAGCGCACCGGTAACCAAGGTGTCGGCTTGAAATCGCCAGGACCGCGGTTGTCGATGTTCTTCCACAGCTCCGGCAAGGTCGACTGCCAGTAGGCAGATGTCATCGTGCCGGGAGACAACGGGTCCTGGATGCCCCTGAGGCGCTCTGCTTCCTCATAGACCTTGGCCGCGTTTCTGTCTTCTGCGTGATAGAACGCCCACAACTTGCCAAGATCGGTGCGCTGGTTTTGGTTGTCTTCCCTGTAATCCGGGGCATAGGGGCGCAGGTATCGGTCAACGCGGTCGCTGCGTGACACCAGCAGGACGGCGGTGTTGTCCAATACCTTGGGCAGGTAGCGACCGCTTGGCAGTGCTGGAGTGCTGCGTTCGCGATATCGATTTCGGATCTGGTCACCATCCCGGGTGGCGATCATCGCCTCGGGAACTTCGGGATGTGTATCGAAGAACTGGAACAACCGTTCGACCATGTCCTGCGCGTGGGTGGTATTGGCATCCTCCTGCCACAGGAATAGCGTGACGCCAAGTGATCCACTGTTCGCCCCTTCCGAGGTGAGGCCGGCCGCGCGGCTGTCATCACTCTTGTTCAGATTTGGCGGCTCGACCGTAAACGTCGGAATAGGCCAATAGGCTACCGAGTCGGTGGCGGCAAGCCGGAAGGCTATGCCCGTTCCTCGATCAGCCGCATCCTCGCGCTCCTGCACGGATTCAATGTAGTCTTCCGGGTTCTGCGAGTAGATGGACGCGAAGTTGTCCCGCTTGCGCTGGATTGCGTCCCACAGCTCAACCTGATGCACTCTATTGGCGCCCGCGCCTACGCCCCGCAGCTCCAGCGACCACACCCGTAGCCCCGGCTCGTCCAGCGATTCGTGAACCGAGCCGCAGGTCACCGGCGCGGGTATTTCCGTGTTCGTGGTTGGCCGATCGGTCCATGCGGCCTTGACACCCCAATGCCCCGCATACACCAAGCCAGTCAATGCAACTACTGCACCAATTCCCCAGCGGATTGCACTGCTCATATAGCCAATTTCCTCATCCGTCGCTGGGGCTCCCTGCATCGTAGTCATGCCCACCACCATCACCATCCATAGTCCACTCAATCCAATCAGCGACCATCCATAGGGTTTGAGCCGTGGGCGCTTTGCCATCGCTTTCATCATCATGGTTCTCTAGCTGGGAATATTGCCCTTGACAAGCGAAGGCATGCGATCCAATTGCACCAAGTCATTGCCTGGGAATAGACCCTTTCTGTAGTAGTCGTGGCAGGCAGCGGCCAGCTGCCGGGTTCGCTCTTCCAGTGACGACCAGAGTGGATTCTTCTTCATCTTTCCAAAGGCGGCTGGCGTCATCCGCCAATCGGCCATCAACATCAGCAGCTCCCGCCACTGCGGGTCGTCAAGGGTATGTGCTTGTCCAATGGCTACGTCCATCGCCGTTACCCAGCGGTGGTTCTCAGGATGGCGCAGCACCCCAGAGTGATAGCTATTGGGTTCCAATGCGGAGACGTCAGTTGCCATACGCGCGCGGATCTCGTTGGCTGTTTCCTCGCGCATGACTCGAAAGCCCTGCATGTGCAGGGATTCAGATTCGCCGACAATCGGTTCCAGCTTGACCGTCTGGGTCTGATCGTCCGGCGCCTTGCCCTCATTGAATTGAGCGCGTATTTCCTGCACGTTGGGCATTCTGGAACTGGTTTCCAGTTCGATCCATTTGAACGAAGCCTTGGGGTTGCCCATTGCTATGGCCTTGCTCACATCATCCGGGCGATCTTTACCTACGGTGGTCGGGGTTCCTTTCACCTCTTCGCCGCCGAACAGCTGTGGTGCATGTTGCGGAGTCAAGGCTTCGCCATTGATTAAGCGCATCGTGCCTTCAATCACAGGCTCCAATGCCGCCGCTCCTATCACCCAGCTATCGCCTGGATAGCGAGGCTCATCCACTGCGCGCAGAAACTGGTTACGGGGAGGTTCCCCGACCACTACCGGCTTGGCGTTCCGATAGCGCTTGGTCCACATCCGCTGATAGAAACGCTTCTCGCGCAAGGTATCCATCGCTGGAAGCTGGCCGATGCTATCCGGCACGCCATAGGTACCTATCCCCGCTACCCTGTCCAGGGCCACGGTGGTGTCGTCGGGGCAGAAGTACAAAAACACCTTGCCGCGGTTGTCGCGCTCGGGAAACACCAGCATCTGGCCGTCTTTGCCGATCCGCTGGCCCTGCTCGGCCGTCCAGGCATTACCGGCCCGGCCATAGGATTCCTTCTGGCCCATTTGCATGTCTTTGAGCGACGGCGGGCCATAAGGTGCGCCGGTGACCTGATCGACAATGTCGATCAAGGTGCCGAGGGTGTCCGATCCTGCAGGAGTCGTCTTTGCCAAGAGCGAATAAGGTGTGTCGACCATGATGACGCAATCGGCACAGCGGTGGTTGCGCTCCACCAGCATTGCTTGCGCCAGAAGCGTGATCAGCGTGCCCTGGCTGTGGCCCATCACGGTGATGGTTTCGGATGGAAACTGACTCCGGATGGTCGCGATCAATGTCGCCAGCCGTTCTGCGGCAAGCACGTAATAGCGGCGATGTGGCCCCTTGCCAAAATATTGGGTGTTGGACGCCGCGAACTGGGCTATGTGGCGCATGCCATCGTCGAACCCCTTGCCATACATTTCCGGCAGGTTGTTGGTGGCATTGGCAAAGAAACCTCCGGCCTTGCCGAAGTTGCGGTCCAGGCGATTGCCGAAGCTATCTTGGTACTGGGTGCGTAGCTTGGTCGCACCGCCAGTTGCGTCGCGCTTGATATCTTCCTTGGCTGCCCGATAGCCCCAATAGAACGGGATCAGGACACTATTGGCACCCTCGTCCTTGCGCCGGTATAGATGGGTATCGGGATCATCAAGCGTGTCATTCTCATCCATCCCCCGGGTGCCTTCGGGCTTCTTCTTCGCAGCGGCATACGCAGCGCCATACACCCCAGGGTGCAGGTCGTCTCTATCCAGCCTTTCGTTCAAGCCTTGGCACAACCCGGTTTCCACGGATTGATAGCTAGCTCCCGGATCATTGACGCCATGTAGAAAGATCACGATGCCGGGGAGCTTGCGCGGCACTGCAACGTTCCTTGGCGTTTCGCTGTTTGGTGTCAGGCGGGTGTTGTCCAGTACTTTCTTGTTACGGTTGCTCATCGTCGCTGCTTCGGTTGAGGGGCGTGCCGAGGATTCGGTGGTTTGCTGTCTTCATGACATGACAGGATCGCGATCGCATCCGCATTGCAGATATGACGGGCTTTCAGTTGACGCAGCGCCGAGCTCTTGTTCCGAAATATCGTTTGGTCGCCCGCAGGACATAAGCAAGGCCTTATGGGCTGGGTACTGGCCCGCAGGCCAGCGCATAGGGTGTGCTACTTGGCGAGCAGACCCGCAAGGTTGATCGCACGGTGGTACGAATGATCGTGATCGCTTACCGCATGGGGATGAACTCGGAGATCGGTGGGCGTTGAGCCGCTGCACCGCGTCCATTTCAACGCCCACGCAGCTTTTCCAATGCCAACGATTGCACAATCCAGCGGCCGTCCTTCTCCGTCAGATGTGCGATATGCGACAACATGACGGCTGCGCGTGGCAGCTGTTGTCGCACCAGGACCGGTCGTCCGGCGCGCACCTGCAGTGTCCACAGCCCGATGCGGGCGACATGATCCGGTCCAATGAAACGTGTTGCCTGCCGGGCCTCTTCTGCCAAGATGGCGTAGTCCGCTTGCGGCAGCTGGCGTTGCAGCGCGGCTACCAATTCATGCTGGATGGCTTCAAGCTCGCCTTGATCTATACGGCGTTCTCCCGAAGCGAGTTTCAGAACAACATACGCAGGAAGACTGGGAGCGGTCACGGGCTGATCTCTCTGATTGATTTGTACACATCCGCCTGCCATCAAAAGCAGGCCTACAAGTACTGACGACATGATGTGTCTGGTGTGGAACAGTTGCGCTTTCATCATTGCAGGCCAGGGCATTTCCATACGGATTTCGGAATCGTCCGCTGTCCTTCAGTAACCATTTCCCCCGGATAGGTATCACCGAGAATAGGATCGCGCTGACTGCCATCACTCAGGATTGTCTGGCCGCTTTCCTTGTCGTGCCCGACAGGAATGGGACCATTCGCCGATGTCGGTATTGGATAGTGGTCGTTGACAAGGTCGCGGACTGCCTGACGATCGGGCACCACGCTTCCATCGGCGTTAGTCGTGCGGAGTACGTCGCCGCCCTGGCCTGGCAGGCCCTTCGCAATTGTCCAGGCTTCGGTGGCGTAGTAAGCGTCCTCTTCCTTCTCGCGCCAAGGCATGTCTTCTGGCTGATTCTGATGTCGGATTTCGTGATAGACCGTGTTCACTGCATCCTCCGGAGATGTGCCGCTCAGTAGCCCGATGACTTTGTCATCCGTGCTGGATGTGCCGCCTGCTTCGAAACGTTTGGTACCCCACTCGGTGCCATCGTAATAGACATCATCGAAGTAGATTCTATCCGCCACCTGCACATCGGTCTGCGCCAGCTGATCCACAACGGCCTTGTCGTCAGGACATAGAAGTTTGAGCAGGTCAGCGACCTTCCAGCTTGGCGGTATTGTCGCCGCATCCTTTGCCTCCTGCCTGGCGACAAGGCTGACCCGCGACATCTCGTCGCGCTCAACGCGCTCACTGTGTCCACTAGCGCTTACCTGCCCTTGCACCTTGCTGCCGTCGTCCAGCATCAGCTGGTAGGCAAGGCCAGTAGCCACGGCTGCGATATCGCCTTGATAGTGCAGGCGGTACTGCCGCGCAGCCGGGTCGCGCCCGAAGGAGGGGAGGGGCGAGTTGTCGGTCTTGGGGCCTTGCCAATCATGGCTGGCGGCATGCACCACCGCTTTGCCTTGCGTACCGATCTCCACGCCGTTGCCGATGCGGATATAGCTGCCATCATCAGCCACCAAACGGATGGTGGGCGCCGTAACCACCACCTCGCCTTCACTGGCCGACAGATGCAGGTTCTTCTGCGCGTTGATCGCGACGTCATCTTCCTGCGCCTGTATCAGCACCTTGCCGCTGTTGGCGATAGTGCGGATGCCTTCTTCCTGCGCATACAGCGACACGCCTTTGCCCGCATGCAGCCGGGTAGCGCCGCCGCTGACGGACTGCACGTTATCGGTGGCAGCTACGTCATGATTTTCGCCGGCATAATGCAGTTGTGATCGCGGGGTGCCGGTGACGATGCCTGCCGCACCGGCGATGGCGGCCACGGGCTCACCGCCCTCGCTGCCGGGTTCGGGCCAAGCCGCCAGAGCATCACGCAACTGCACCAAGCCGCCATCATCAGCGCCTTGTGCGCCGCGGGCCGCCGCGGTCTGGCCGAGGCCACGGAAAAGGCCAACGCATTCGTCCAGTAAAGTGGTCAACTCCTGGCGGTCGAGCTGCGTGCCCTGCGCCATGTGACGGGCATAGGTCGTCAGCAGCAGCCCTTGCGCCGCGCGCACCGCGATGGCGGCGTCGCTGCGCAGTTCCGCGCCATCGCCTCGCGGCTGCGACTCTCCGTCCTGACGCGGGGTGGTCAACTTGCCAAGATTCAACTCTGTGGCATGCGGTGTAGCCGCCAAGCGGGCGCGAACCTGTCCTGGCGTGTCGTCCATGAGCAGCTCGCTGTAGCCACTACCGTGGTGCTCGCGGGTGCGGATGCCGGACAGGGCGCGGTTGCCTGGCAAGCCGCGCATACCGCTGAATTCCGGTGGCGGATGTCGGCCGTTGTGGATGGTTCCGACAATGATGGGCCTGTCGATATCTCCGGCAATGAAATCAATCAGTACTTCGTGCCCAACTCTGGGCAAAAATTGATGGCCGAATCCTTCACCAGCGCTGGGCATGGCCACGCGTATCCAGGTTGACGAACGCTCATCGTGGTTGGCGGTGCCATTGGTATGCTCGTCCGGACGCTGTGCGTGTAATTGGACACGGATGCGGCCCAATTCGTCCGTGTACACCTCTTCGGCAGGCGGTCCCACTACGATTGCGGTTTGCGGGCCCGGGGCGGTTGGACGCGCCAGCCGGTCAGCATAGGCCGGCACCAACGGGACATCACGGCGCACTGCGCTGAAACGGCAGTAAACACTGTCTGTAGAATCAGGGTCATGCAGGTCATCGCTGCACTGGTCGATTTCTCTGTGCGCCTGCGCTCGCAAAGCTTCGGGCAGGGTCCAGGAGTCGGGAAGATTGTTGCGGGCCTTCAGGGTGATGCCAGTGACCACGAAGCTACGTTGCTCCGAGGTGTCATCGGCATGCGCAGGGTGGTCCTCCAGCAGAAAGCCTTGACCGGTCGCCAGCGTGCGTAGCCTTCCCTCGCCGTGAAATGTCTTGGCCTGTAGTTCCTGCGCCTGCATCCGCAACCGCGCATAGCGGTCCATGTCGGTGTTGTTGTCGGCGTAGTACTGGGTAAGGGCGCGGTACTCACTCAATGTAGAGGCAGCTTGCTCGCCGGCTTCACCTTGCCGCTCGATGCTGCGGTCCTTTCCCTGCAGGGCTTGAGCAGGCTTGTAGTCGTAGCTGGACATTTCTACCGACGAACCGATCAACTGTCGGTGCGCTCGCCAGTCGATAAGGATGTGTTCTTCCGGGCCGACCGTCTCTGCTTGAGCGCGGTATCGCAAGTGGTGGGTGATCTCACCTTCAGGAAGAAGGTCATCACTGAGTATCAGCTGATGTTGGGGCGCATCGGATTCAAAAGAGAACCGGTAGGTGATGCCTTCCTCGGCGAGCAGGCGTTCAATGAAGTCCTGGTCGCTTTCGTTGTACTGCACGCAGTATGAGCGCGGCTTGTACTCGCGCTGTAGCGTAGAGCTATGGGAGAACGCTGCGGCAATTTGTGAGTTTTTATACCGGTGCTCGTCCAGAATTGTCGCAACGATCTGCGGCACACTCTGGTCCTGGAATATCCGGCATGTAAGTCGGCGGCCAAGCAGCGACAGTGCAGATTCAACTCGCAGCCCGATCAGCGTGAAGCCGCTCGCGTCCCCCAGCGACTTCACCCCAGTCACGATGCCTGACAGCCAGCGACGTGCTCCCGGCGCGGTTGCCAGACCAAAGCCAACGGGCTGTCCAAGGAAGGTCTTGAGTTCAAGCGTATTGGATTGACGCAAACACAGGGCATTCAACTGGAAGGCGCTGTTGAGTACATCGCTATAGCTGATCGTGTAAGGCCATAAGCCCTCTGGTGGATCGGTACGTGTCCAGCGGATGTCGATCAGACGATGGTGCGACGAAATCGCATCGCTTCTGGTCTGTGCTTGCCAATCCATGCGTCCTTGCTCCATTCGCTGGGCGAACTGCAACTAATAGCAAGCCCCTGCAAGACATCACAATGAGACTGATCCCGAACTCCTGGACGGTTGGTGGCGCCAGAGGGAACATCCGTGGTCGGTCTGGTGCGTGTGATATGCGTGGATGGAGCGATATAGCTTGGCATGCTGAAAAACAACGTGCCTGGGAAGGTGCGGCGAAGGTGGTCAGATTCCTACCAGAGGAGCGGGCAGGCCAGTGCTTGATAACGATGCTCTACCCGTTTATCCGTCTGGTTACGTCGACCATCACCCCAGCAAATGCTCATCCGTAGCAACAACCCGCCCATACCCGAACTCAAACGACGCCATCATTGCCGCATGCACCTGCGCAGCGGGCGCCACAACGCCATTGAACTCCAGATCACGCGTAGCGCAGGCGTCGTGCAGCACGGTGACCGCATAGCCCATGTCGGCCGACGCGCGCACCACCGCATCCACGCACATATGGCTCATCGCGCCAACCACCACCACATCCTCGATCCCGCGCGCTTCAAGCTGCTGCTTCAGATCGGTATCGCGGAACGAATTGACGTGGTTCTTGACGATTACCGGCTCATCGCTGATGGGTGCGACAGCGCCCATGATCCGCACCCCGTCCGAGCCCGGCACGAAGATGGGCGCATCGCTGCTGGCGGATTCATGGCGGACATGCAGCACCGGCACGCCCTTGGCCCGCGCATCGGCAATCACGCGCACCGCATTGGCGGTGGCGGCATCAATGCCCACCAGCGGCAGCTTGCCGGTGGCAAGGTATTCATTCTGAAGATCGACGACGATAATGGCGCGCTTGCTCATGTACGGCTCCCTGATGGGTGGTTGAATGGTGTGGGAGAAGTCTCCGCGACCGGCCTGCCACCACGAAGAGGCGCTACCGACATTCTTGAGGGCTGTACCGACAGATGCGCACCGACGGTCACATCCAAGTGGGAATCCTGCTGTATCCCGGCGCCCAGCTGGCGGCGGTGCTCGGCCTGACCGACCTGTTCGCCCTGGCCGACAGGCTCTCCAGTGAACGCGCAACGCCCGCCGCCCCCGAACTGCAGGTCACGCACTGGCGCATCGAAGCGCCCGGCCAAGCGCCGCAAGCCGTCTACAGCTCAAGCCAGCCGCCAACCGGTACACCGCAGGTGATGATCCTGCCGCCCAGCATGCAGCCTCCGATTTCCACCGAAGCCGCCGCGCCCTACCTGGGCTGGCTGCGCGCATTGCACGACGACGGCACCACGCTCGCATCGGTTTGCGCCGGCGCATTCTTGCTGGCCGAAACAGGGCGCCTGGCCGGCCGCACCATCACCACCAACTGGCAATACGCCGAACTGCTGGCCGCGCGCTTTCCGGACGTGACGCTGGACGTGGACCAGATGCTCATCGACGGCGGCGACATCTTCAGCGCAGGCGGCGCCATGGCCTGGACCGACCTCGGCCTGCGGCTGGTAGACCGCTACCTCGGCGCCGTAGTAATGCTAGATGTCGCACGCACGCTATTGATCGATCCACCCGGCCGCCAACAGCGCTACTACAGCAGTTTTTCGCCACGCATGACGCACGGCGACGCCGCCGTGCTGGCCGTGCAGCAATGGCTGCACGACACCCACGCCAAACAGGTCGCGTCCGCCGAACTCGCACAACGCGCAGGGCTTGAAGAGCGCACCTTCCTGCGCCGCTTTCAGAAAGCCACCGGCATGACCGCCACCGAATACTGCCAACGCGTACGCGTAGCCCGCGCACGGGAGATGCTGCAGACCAGTAACGTGCCGCTGGAGCGGATTGCCTGGGACGTGGGTTACAGCGACCCGGGTTCGTTTCGGAAGGTGTTTAGTCGGATTGTGGGGTTGTCGCCGGGGGAGTATCGGCGGCGGTTTGGTGGGCGGTGATTGAGTAGTAATGAGCAGAGCGGAAAGTCCGCTCTGTTCTTGATGCTCTTGGTGGGAGCTTCCTTGTGCACTTTCGGCTGCTTTCGGCCAGAAGCGAACAGTTACAAACGCCTGAACTAAGCCGGGCCGAGAAGCAGCATCGGCTTGAATGAATTATTGGACCGCTGACCCGCATCCATGTGGTTCCAGTAGTCTGAACAACCGATCCATCTGGCGGTTCAAAAGCCAAACGCCATGATCGAAATTATTCTGGTTCCCGGCAAGCACTCTCTGGATTTCTATTACCTGTAAGTCCCAGTCCCAATCGACGCCAGATGCGCTGCGAACGACCAACGCTGTACGCGCTCCATAATTTTTCTAAAGTTTCTCATGTACTCGCTGAAGCAAGGACTCCGTGACATTACCTTGGAGATTGCTCGCTGGCCGACTCGGATGGAAGTTTGCCATGTTGAGATGATCAGACCGGCCGAGTGCCGCTTGAATGTCTCGGGGGCAATCCTCCGCGAGAGTGATCTCAAGCCCGAGCCGCTTGCCGTCAGCGTCAAAGCATACTACATCAGGGCTGTCCGAAAGCTCTCCGAATTTGTAGGAAGTTCCTTGCTCCGCGTTGTATAGAGCGAGAAATCCGATTGCGGTCGCCACCTCGATCTTCTGCTTCTCGTTCACGGATTCCCCCCCCGAGCGGTCTAACACCTGAGTTAAGTCTCGCCACAAAGCGCGACGGATCGAATGAATGGCTAGGTTGCGCGCGCGCCCGCCAACCCGCGCAACCTACTCTCCAGAAGATCTTTGAGTTCCTTCATGCTCCTAAAAAATATGACCGGATAGTCCTTAAGATCGAACTCCAAACGTGTGCCTTCCCGCGCTATGTAGATAGGTGTTTTGCGTAGTCCCTGGGCATAGCCAGCTTCATAAAAGACGTTGGGACGGGATCCTGTAAGGTCAACGATGACGTACTCAGCCTTACGAATCGATTCCAGGATTCTGTCGGTGATGCGTTCGTTTGAATGTGGTTCGTCGACGCGCTCTGCTTGAACGCCACAACGTTTTGCTGCCTCTTTGATCGCATCAAGCACATCCTCAAGCTGTGCATCGGCCGGATCTATTGGCATTGCGATGAAAGCGTAGCCCTTCTGAACTGGATCGGGCGCCGCAATTGCCTTGGGCAACTTTGGCTCACGCGGCGGCTCCTTTAATACACCGATCGTCTTGTCAATCATATCGACCACGTGCCCCATAAGATTCATGAGGTATGGAGGACTAAACATCATTGCGAACGGATCAACGTTCTGCATGACCAAGCCACCCACAGCTGGTGGCGGTGAAATGGTCATAGTGAAAAAGCACCCGGCTTCAATCGTCTCGCGGCGCACCCAGAGAGTGTTCTCACTGATCCATGAGCGAGTCTCTACGTCATGACTTTTCTGCCATTGGAACAACTTGGCTTTGTACTCTCGGAGCTTCTGAATTTTCTCGGTGGCCTCCACGATCCCTCCTTGCAAGCTAGCGTCTGTACCAAACAGCCCCGCGGAGCGGGTTCGGCTCGAATGAATTGCTAGGCCGCGACATCGACATGCTCTTCGGCCAGATTGTCTGCCTGTTGCCGAGTATCGGTTAGGGAGATGGGCTGTTGCTCGTGCCACCACTTTCCTTGCCACTGCGGCGCACCGTTGCCCCGGATGAACAGTCGGATTCGAAAGCCGCCAGGAACAAGATGTACGCAAGCAAGCTTTGAGCCGTCTCGTGAAACGATGGAGGAAAGCAGATCCCGCGACTCAGGCTCCACTACGTGGAAGTTTGCCCCAGCAATCTCGATAACGTGCATAGCAGTCTAACGCTTGAGTTAAGCCGCGCTACGAAGCGACGTCGGCTTGAATGAATTGTTAGGCATCACGGCTTTACCCAATACTGATGCTGCATAGCCTCCAGAACAAAGGCAAGAAGCAAGTGCAACCCCGATTTCTCTATGCCAAGTTTCCGGCGTTCGCGCCCTTGCAGCCCACCGGCTACTAAATTGAGCACCTCATGGAGAGCAATTGATTGTTCACTGCCAGCTGGGTACAAGCTGAAGTCACAGACTCCTGGCAGCTTCTTGTTGATGTCTTCGAGCAGAGTCCCTCTCTCAATACCTCTATAGATCTCATCGAACGAGAGAGAATTCCCATGACCCGCTTCAATGGCCGCGTTTGCTTCAAACCCGACTAGAGCAAGTGTACTTAGCCACGGCTTTTTTTCAGTCACTACATACTCCTTGTGTGATACCTAACTACCTAGTAGACGGACCCGTCAGTCTGGCCATATGACTTATCCACAGCACACCATATAGCGGGCTATCCCCTGATTAAGCTCGATCTTAGGGCCACTGGGTCCAGCGAACAACCCAGCGTACAATCGGATCCAGAGGAGGACTCAGTGACCACCGCAAGCTCGCTTCGGTAGAAGTGCAGATGTCCGTTCGGGGTCGCATGATGCCGAGCGGCCAATTGCGGACACTCAAAATTCGAACACAGATCGCCACGTGGCTGACGCACCACTAGCGCTCGCGCATTGTTAGCGATGCAACATAACTATCGGTGACCGGCAGCTCATGTGGATTGGCTTTCAGCACAGACATCCCCGCCTGCCGAACGGGCTCACCTTGGAGCAACCCAGCGATCCGCCAACCGCATGGCTGAGTTGTCTTGCTTGGCAAATAATGTGTTTTTTTACTTCGGATGCTACCCGACACCATGGATCTAGGAATCTGCAAAACTTGCATCGTAGACGACTTCCTGAGAGTGGAGATCGAATCCAACTCGGCAATGGTTGACTGCACTGAATGCAGCAAGAAGCGCAAAGGCATCTCTATCAATGATCTTGGCCGAAGACTCGAAGGCATACTTCGGCGATATTACGTTGTGGGCGAAGAAACTAAACACTTTGCAGGCGTCGATGACGACAGGGGCTCCTGGCAGCAACTAGGAGATGATCTCTCGGATATCGTTCAAGATGTACTTGGCGAGTGTTACAACTGCCACTCATCCATTGTTGAGGCGGTCAAAGAAGCTGAGGACTGCGATCCGCAGTCTGGCGACTACGGGTACTGGTGCGATGGAACCAACTACCAGTTTAGGTTTATCCAATACGAACCCAGCGCCTTCCCCGGCTGGCATGAGACGAAAGCAGAGCTTAAGCACGGTCGAAGATTCTTTAGTCCGGTAGCGGCGTCGATGTTCGCGGCACTCTTCGAAGGCATTGATGACATCACAGCACGTGTGGACGGAAATCAGGGACCTGTGTGCTATAGCCTCCCCTTGGATGCACAACTGTTTCGCTCTCGGGTCGTAGACTCTGAATCAATGCAGCTGGCGGTAACTGCAGCACCTGCGCGTCAAGTGGGACCGCCTCCGCCCGAACTGGCGAGAAGCGGCCGTATGAACGCTGAAGGCGTATCGGTGCTTTATGCATCAAATGAGGCTAAAACCTGCGTGTCAGAGATGCGCCCGGCGATCGGGAGTACTTTGGCTGTAGTCGAGCTGAGAACCACGCGCAAACTTCGTGTGCTGGATCTCCGTAGACTCGAGAAGGCTTGGGCCAAGCACAGCCTGTTTGATCCAAAATACTCAGAGAAACGCATCCGTTTCGCGGCGCTTCGTCAGTTGCATGAGCAAGTATCCCAACCAATTTTACCTGGGAGAGAGTCCGACTACATCGTGACCCAGACGATGGCGGAGTATCTGGCCCACGTATGCGACAAACCATTTGACGGGATAGTATTCCGTTCGGCACAAGACGCCCAAGGGACCAACATCGTGCTCTTCGCACGTGGAAAGCCTTTTGACGGCAAGCTATCCTCAAAATTCGGCGTAAAATACAAAAAAGATAGCCTTAGCTTTGTTCGCATTAGATCTGTCAAAATCGAGTCCGAGAGTCTATCCATCGTCAAACTTCAGGGTCATTCATATTTGCTCGATGCCAAGGGACGCGCCGAATTCAACGAGCTATAGAGCAGCTTTTGCAAGCAAGCCTGTGTTGGGCTCGGCCAATGTCCGCTGCCGGCCAGTAGGGGGCGTTCAACGGCTGAATTAAGCCGCGCCGTGAAACGGCGTCGGCTTGAATGAATTGTTAGGCGCGCTACTTGAGTAGCTTGTCAACTTCATGATCGATGCTGGCGATGTGCTTGTTGGCGGCTACAGTCATTTCAAGAAGCAGGTGTTTCATTTTTGTGTGGTCTCGTTCTTTACTATCCAAGTGGTCATAGTACAGCTTGCGAACTTCTCGTGAAGCATGAACGCTGATAGCGCCCATCATGCTAATTGGATAATTGCGTTCCTGTAGTGCGGCCGGCAGCTTTTGGAAGATATCTGCGTAGATCCGCTCAAGGCCTTCCTTCCTGCGGCGAAGGATTTCGATGCGTTTCTCAAGCCGCCATTGTGTATGAGTTGTACGTAGAGTGATGAGGGGAACGATGCTTGCAACGGCAGCACCGATCAAAACTCCCCATAGTTGGCTATCCATACACTCTCCATAGGCACTTAACGCCTGGATTAAGCCGAGCCGCGAAGCGGCTTCGGCTTGAATGAATTGTTAAGCCCCGGCTGCGCGCCTAGTGAGCCAGCCCGAGAATGCATTGAGGCGAGCCAAGAGCCCCGCCGTGCTTTCACAAGAGCCTGGCTCGGAGAATACAAGCTCATTGGACGGTTGCTCCGTGACCAGTATGTCTAGGCAAAGCGCATGATCCCAGGCAGTAATGTCAACCAGGAGATCCTCTGACTGGTACCAAGTCGATAGGATCTCGGCGGGAAGCTCAAGCCGTTCAAACTTGAGCTGCCTAAGACCGAGCTGTTCGTGATTTGCAAGGAGCCACGCTGAAACAAAGGCTCTCGCGGTCTCTAAATTGGAAGTCTCGGTCATGCTCAATCCGGGGCCTAACGCCTGAACTAAGCCGACCCGCGAAGCGGGTTCGGCTTGAATGAACGGTTAGGCCGCATGGTAGTAGGCCGCCCAGACCCGTGAGCTCATCAAGATAAGAAAGCCGAGAACAACTAGGCGGTTACGCCAAGCATAAGTGGTCTCTGCCCGGCGACCTGCGGACTCCATTTGCTTGTTGATGCTTGGCAAAGCGTGATCAATTGCCGCGATCTCCGCTTGGGCGTGCTGCAATGAATAGACTTGCCCTGTCGCTGAGTTCAAGAACGGAGCCCCGCTTGCGAGCTGTTAAGTGAGTAGCCCTCGCTGCTCGTTGGCTCTCAGGTACTTGTGATTGAGGCTTGTGAGAAAGATGGTCGACTCGACGCGAAAGAAGCCGCAGAGCGCTGAGCCGAACAAAGCGGCTAGTGCCAGAAGTTCCAAGGTTTTGGGATTTGACCCAACTACTTCCGCCTGAAATCCATTGGCGATGTAGGCACAGAGGGCGCCAAGAATCCCAAGAACGAAGTAGTCGAACTTCTCTGCGGAAGTTCGCCAGGTGTCATATAGACGGTCGCTACGCTCTATGGTCATACGGTCTAACTACCTAATGGACGGACCCGTGGGTCCGGTTATACGACTTACCCACAAAGCACCGTATGGGGGACTTCTCCCTTGATACGGCTCGCTCTTAGGGCGCCTGAGTCCAGCTAACAAGCCAACGTACAACCGGACCCAGCGGTAGGCTCGGCGACCTCGGCAAGCTGAGGGTGCAAATGGCCGCATTGGGTCGCATGACGCCCTGCGGCCAGTAACGGACATTCGACTCCGGAATTAAGCTGACCCGCGCAGCGGGTTCGGCTTGAATGAATTGTTAGGGTTTTGCCTGAATTGTCATATAAAGGCCAAATATAGTAAGCGCAATACCGGTAAGGTTAAGAATCATGCCAAGCCAATTCAAGCCAGGCCCTGTGCTCCAAGCAGATAGTGCTTGCTTCCAGTATGCTTGATCGAGGTGGAAATGTCGGACGCCCCTTTCGTACTTTGAGCTATTAGAGAAGCGCGAATTCTTAACCAGCTTGAGTAGGTTCGGCTTGATCAAAGGCAACTGCACTGATGCATCAGCGTTGAGTGCCTCCAACTCAATTTCGTAGAGCTGGTTACTTGCTTTTCCATTTGCTGAATTTACAAGCACAAATTGATCCAGAGACAATCTAAAACTCTCGGTTGCTCTGACAAGCAGATAGTTCAAACGGTCGTTGCGAACGCTGATGAGCTTAGAAAATGATCGCCCTGAAAGCTCTGGAAAGTGCACATCCACGTACTGCTTAAAGTTTGTGCTCTCTAGATCCTTAAGTTCCTGTGCGCTAATGTTGAACTCATGCTCGGCCCGTTTCAGCTCGCCAGCGCTTTGGCTCGTTAATGTCTTGATGATGAGTTTTGTGGCGTCCCCGACATGGCGTACGCGGAGTAACGAATGAATCTCAAATAGCTGAAGATCCTCGGTATCGTAGTAGACATCATTGATCGTCTTTGTTCCTTCCAGCGAGATGCTGAACTGACCTGTGCCGATAAATCCTTGAAGTGTATCTTCGAGTTCGTCGGTGCTTTTGCTCCGGAGGGAGGTGAGCAGCTTTATCTGCTGGCCAGGCGCAGGTACTACCTTGATCTCATGCTCTTCCGTGGGTTTCACTGCAATCTCCGTTAAAGCCCAACTACCTAATAGACGGACCCGCGGGTCCGGTTATACGACTTATCCACAAAGCGCGGTATGGTGGGCTTTGCCCTTGATGCAGCTCGATCTTAGGACGGCTGGGTCAGGCTAACAAGCCGACGTATAACCGGGCCCACCGGAGGGCTCGGCGGCCGCGCCAATGGCCGCTATGGGACGGAAGCAAACGTTGGTCTAAGTGCATTGCTACAGGCGTTCTTACGTTCCTGCATGTTTCCTGCCTTGCTTCGGAACTCGACGCCTGCCGCGTGCTTTCGAAATTCCATGCAGTCTCGCCGAGCAGTTAGATGGGCTGAGTTGGCATGGGCAGCCCTGATCTTCGGCTATCGCGGATTATCAGGCTTCTTTCGGCGTTGCTGCGAGATGCCGCTCCCTGATGTAAAGAAAAAGAGGTAGCGCTAAGGACGGACCAATCACGATGCTGGACAGCGGCATCCACAGACGACGCATTCCAAGTCTGTGTCCCTCAGCACAAATGAGTGCGATGGTCGCAAGGCCCGAAATGAGGACATCCGCCCAAGCGAACGCTGCGATATTGCTGGACGTCGCCTGCTGCAGTAGGAGCGGCACATTGAGGCCGTTGGCGTATAGCCATGGCACAAACTGGGCTAGGGGCAGGGCGGTGCCCGCGATGCAGAGAAGTAGGTAAACAAACCGCATGTTGCTCTCCGGCTGAGTCGATTGGTTGTCTCTGGTGTGGATTATCGCTTGGACCAAGGAATCCTGGGCCTTGGTGAGCGCTGAGCTCGGGAGTTTCAGCGCGATCCAGGAAGGCCAGTCCGCCATTGTTTCCGACGCCCGTAAGAGCTCGGCGGTACTAAGCAGCACATAGGCGCGCTCAGCCCCCAACCACCCATTACCGATAGACATTCCCGCAGCCCCTGCACACTGGCATGCTGTCGCCTGCTCATCAGGGGATGAAAGTCGATGTTTCGATCTGTTGTTCTTGCGGCTGCACTATTTGCAGCACTTCCCGCGCGCGCGGAGCTGGCTTTCGAGGCGCCGGTGGCCTGCGCCGATGCGGATTCGTCTCCTGCGCTGGAAGGCAGCCTTTGTGTCAGCACCCATGTTCCGCTGCGGCATGAATCGCCGGCCGATGGTTCGCTGAAGCTGTTCGTGCGGTGGTTTCCCGCTGAGGCTGCAGAGCGGCGCGGGGAGGTTTGGCTGTTGGCCGGTGGGCCTGGTGAGTCCGGGGCGTCCTTGTATCCGGTGGTTGCCACCTTCCGGCGTGCGTTTCCCGGTTATGACCTGGTGATTCCGGACCATCGTGGCGTGGGCCGGTCGGAGCGCATCTGTCCGGTGCAGGAGGCTGCGGACAGCGCGGATGGTGTTGGGCTGGCCGGGGACGAGTGGGGTGGCTGCATTGGTGCGATGTATGCGGATGCGGCGCGTACGCAGGCGTTCTCGGTGACCGAGGCGGCGCAGGATCTTGCGCTGCTGATGTCGCGCTATCGGGGCAGTGGGCCGACCTATCTGTACGGGGTGTCGTACGGCACGCAGCTGGCCTTGCGTACGCTGCAGGTAGCGCCGATGCCGCTGGATGGTTTGATCCTGGATGGGCTGGTGCCGCTGGAGACCACCGAGCAGTGGGATCTGAGCCGGCGCACGGCGCTGGTGGATGCGGTGGGGCGTGCGGTGCTGGGCGAGCAGAAGGTGGCGGTCTATCAGCGTGTGCTGGCCGCTGCGCCGACGGCGTCGTGGAAGGGCGAGGTGCCGGGTGGTGATCTGCGCCGGTTGCTGGGCTCGCTGCTGAACTTCCCTGCGCTGCGTGCGCGTATTCCCGACATCGTTGATGGGCTGGCGGTGGACGATACGTCCGCGCTGCTGGCAACGGTGGCGGAGTTGAAGACGGCGATGGCGGGGATGGGGCAGGGTGGTAACAACCAGCCTTCGTTGCCGCTGGTGATGTTGATCTCGGCGTCGGAGAACAATGCGCGGCCGGGGCTTACGCGCGAGCTGGTGGAGCAGGAGGCGGCTGGGGCCTTGTTTGTCAGCGCAATTCCGGGGTTTCTGGTCGGGGCGCCTGTGCCTGCTTATGCCAAGGATGTTTGGTTTGGGAAGTCGCCTGGTGCGTTACCCAGGACTTTGGTTGTGCATGGGACCTTGGATCCGAATACGGCGTATGCGGGGGCGGTGGAGCATGCGGCGGTGCTGGGGAAGGCTGGGGAGGTGAGTTTCAGTACGGTGGAGGGTGGGGCGCATTTGCTGTCTTACTTTGCGCCTGGGTGTTTTGTTGAGGCGGTTGGGGCGTTTGTTGGGGGTGGGGAGGTTGGTGGTAGGTGTGTTGAGCGGTGAGGTTGATTTAGGTTTTACGGCTGAGTTTGGTTGGGGGGTTGGAGGTTTGGGGTTGGTGGTTTTGTTCTGCCCTCACCCCAACCCCTCTCCCGCAGGGAGAGGGGCTTTGGTCTTGCCGGTTCGGGGCTATCCGGTTGCGTCACAGATTGCTGGGTTTGGGCGCGTCGGCTCCAGCGTTAGTCGCTGCACATCTGAGAACAGCTGCTCCACCGGCATGCCGAACGGCGCGAACAAACGCAGCCGTCCTTCGCGGTCGAATACGTAGCCGCCTGCGGTGTGGCTCATCGAGTAGGCGCCGGGGTGCTTGCCTTCTTCGCGGTCGTAGAAGGCTTTGAAGGATGCTGCCATTGCGGCCAGTTGCGCATCGTCACCAACCAGCGCTGTCGCAGTCGGGTCAAACGCTTTTACATAAGTTTCGGCAACAGCTGGGGTGTCGCGGGCCGGGTCTACGGTGACGAAGATCACCTGCAGTTTGTCGGCGTCCGAGCCCATCAGGTGCTTTACGCGGTTCAACTCCACCATGGTGGTGGGGCAGACGTCCGGGCAGCTGGTGAAGCCGAAGAACAGGTAGGTCACTTTGCCGTTTAGGTCAGCCTGGCTGCGGGTTATGCCTGTGCTGTCCGGCATCGTCCATTGCTGGCCGAGTGCTTCGCAGGCGATGTCCTTGCCATAGAAATCTACTTTTGGTTTTGCGGCGCAGGCGATCAGCAGCAGGGTGGTGGCGCTTATCGCGATGGTGGACAGGTGCAGTTTGCGGGCCAGTGCGGCGAGGCCGCTGGCGGGGGTGTTGGTGCGGGACATGGCTATGGTCGATGAAGGACGGACAGCCGAACTGCATGCAACGGGCCGGCAGTGTGTGCCGGCCCGTTGCGTGCGTCAGTTGACCATCATGTGGAAGTGCATGCTCCAGATGATCCAGATGGAGAGTGCTACCACGATGAAAAGAATGACCAGCGTGAAAACAAAACTGGCCAGGTTCCAGCCGCCCTCCGAGGAGCGGTTCATGTGCAGGAAGTACACCAGCTGCACGATGATCTGCACGACGGCAAAGCCGACCAGCAGGGCCATCGTCAGTGGCCGCGACAGCGTCGGGTTCATCACCAGCATGAAGGGGATGACGGTGAGCACAGCGCAGATCACGAAACCGATCAGGTAGGACTTGGTGGAGCCATGTCCGCTGCCGGCGCGGGAGGTGTCGTTGTCGGACATGTTCAGAACACTCCAATCAGATAGACAAAGGTGAAGACGCAGATCCAGACCAGGTCCAGGAAGTGCCAGAACAGGCTCAGGCAGGAGATGCGGGTGACGTTGGTCGGGGTGAGCCCGCGACGCTTCACCTGGTGCATCACCACCGCCATCCAGATCAGGCCGCTGGCCACGTGCAGGCCGTGCGTGCCAACCAGCGCGAAGAACGCCGACAGGTAGGCGCTGGTGGTGGGGCCGGCGCCAATATGGATGAGGTGGTTGAACTCATACACTTCCATGCCGATGAAGCCGGCACCGAGTGCGAAGGTCACGCCCAGCCAGGTCAGCACGGCCTGCTTGTTCTGGCGGTGCATCGCGAGCACGGCCTGGCCGTAGGTGATGCTGGAGACCAGCAGCAGGAAAGTTTCCACCAGCACGAACGGCAGCGAGAACAGCTCGGCACCCGTCGGGCCGCCCGCATACGCGTTGCTGAGCACCGCGTAGGAGGCGAACAGCGAGCCGAACAGTACCAGGTCGGACATGAGGTAGACCCACATGCCGAAGACCTTCATGCCGCCCTGGTCGTGGCCATGGTCGTCATGGCTGTGCTCGGCCGCCTGCGCGTTGTCTACGGCGACGTTGGACATGATGTTCATGCAATCACCCTGTGCTGCTTGAGCTTGTTCTGGTGTTGGTTCTCGATGGCGGCCACTTCTTCGGCGCTGACGTAGTAATCCACGTCCTCGTCGTAGGAGCGCACTATCAAGGTGACTATCATCGCCACGAAGCTCGCACCGGCCAGCCACCAGATGTGCCAGATCAAAGCGAAGCACAGTGCCAGGATCCAGATGTTGAGGATCAGCGGCACACCGGTGTTACGCGGCATGTGGATGGGCGCGTACTGCTTGGGCGGCTTTGGCAGGCCTTCTTTCTTGGCTTCGTGGAAGGCGTCCAACGTGTCGGCCTTGGGCACCACGGCGAAGTTGTAGAACGGCGGCGGCGAGGGCGTCTGCCATTCCAGCGTGCGCGCATTCCACGGGTCGCCGGTGATGTCCTGGTTCTGCTTGCGGTCGCGGACGCTGACGTAGATCTGCACCAGCATCAGCACGATGCCTGCGAGCACGAACAGCGCGCCGACGAAGGCGGCAATCAGGTAGGGCGTCCACGCCGGGTTGTCGTACTGGTTCATGCGCCGGGTCATGCCCATGAAGCCAAGCATGTACAGCGGCATGAAGGCCAGGTAGAAACCGATGATCCAGCAGGCGAACGACCACTTGCCCAGGCGCTCGTTGAGGGTGAAGCCGAACACTTTCGGGAACCAGTAGACGAAGCCGGCCAGGTAGCCGAACAGCGCGCCACCGATGATGGTGTTGTGGAAGTGGGCCACCAGGAACAGGCTGTTGTGCAGCAGGAAGTCCGCGCCCGGGATGGCCAGCAGCACGCCGGTCATGCCGCCGATGGTGAAGGTGACCAGGAAGGCGATGGTCCACAGCATCGGCACGCTGAACTCGACGCGGCCGCCGTACATGGTGAACAACCAGGTGAAGATTTTCACGCCGGTCGGGATCGCGATGATCATCGTCATGATGCCGAAGAAGGCATTGACGCTGGCACCGGAGCCCATGGTGAAGAAGTGGTGCAGCCACACCACGAACGACAGGATGCCGATCGCCAGCGTTGCACCCACCATCGACTTGTAGCCGAACAGCTTCTTGCGCGAGAACGTGGCGGTGATCTCGGAGAAGATGCCGAACGCCGGCAATACCAGGATGTACACCTCCGGGTGGCCCCAGGCCCACACCAGGTTGACGTACATCATCGGGTTGCCACCCAGGTCATTGGTGTAGAAGTTGAAGTCCAGGTAGCGGTCCAGCGTGAGCGCGCCGAGGGCAACGGTCAGGATCGGGAACGCGGCAATGATGATGACGCTGGTGACCAGTACGGTCCAGGTGAACACCGGCATCTTCATCAAGGTCATGCCCGGCGCACGCATGCGCAGGATGGTGATGAACAGGTTGACGCCGGTCAGCAGTGTGCCGACACCGGAGGCCTGCAGCGCCCATATGTAGTAATCAACACCTACTCCTGGACTGAACTCGATGCCAGACAAAGGCGGGTACGCCACCCAGCCGGTCATCGCGAACTCACCAAGGCCCAGCGAGATCATCATCAGCGCAGCGCCGACCACGAAGATCCAGAAGCTGAAGGCGTTGAGGAAGGGGAAGGCCATGTCGCGCGCGCCGATCTGCAGCGGCACCACGATGTTCATCAGGCCCACCACGAACGGTGTGGCCACGAAGAAGATCATGATCACGCCATGCGCGGTGAAGATCTGGTCGTAATGCTCCGGTGGCAGGAAGCCATCGCTGCCGGGGCCGGCCGCAGCCAGCTGTGCGCGCATCATCAGTGCATCGGCAAAGCCGCGCACCAACATCACCAGCGCCACCACGATGTACATGATGCCGATCTTCTTGTGGTCAACCGTGGTGAACCAGTCGCGCCACAGCACGCCCCACAGCTTGAAATAGGTCACCGCGCCGAGCAGCGCAACGCCGCCCAGCACCATGCCCAACAATGTCACCACGACGATCGGGTCGTGCAACGGCACGGCGTCCCACGTCAACTTACCGAACATGCTCATTACTCCTGGGAGGCCTTGGGTTCTGCGTTGTGGCCCGACGTGGCCGCGGTGTTCTCACCCACGCCGATGAACTGGTCGATGACCTTCTTGAACAGCAACGGCTCGACGCTGGCGAAGTGCTGCACCGGTGCCTTGCGGCTGGGTTTGGCCAGACGCTTGAATTCGTCGAAGCTCAGCTGATCCGGCGATTGCCGCACCTGTGCAACCCAGTCCTCAAACTGCTGGTTGCTCATCGCGGTGGCGACAAACTTCATGTTGGAGAAACCGTGGCCGCTGTAATTGCCCGACATGCCGTCGAACTTGCCAGGCTCATTGGCCACCAGATGCAGCTGTGTGCGCATGCCGGCCATCGCATAGATCTGCCCGCCCAGCTGCGGGATGAAGAAGGTATTCATCGTCGAGTTGGAGGTGATGTCGAAGGCCAGCTGCTGCCCAGCCGGGAAGTTCAGCTCGTTGACCGTGGCGATGCCCAGGTCCGGGTAGACGAATACCCACTTCCAGTCGGTGGCGATCACTTCCACATGCAGCGGCTCGCCGGGGATATCCAGTGGCTTGTAAGGGTCAAGCTCGTGGGTGGATTTCCACACGATGACGGCAAGCACGGCGACGATGATCAGGGGCACGCCCCAGACCACGATTTCCACCTTGGTGGAGTGCGCCCAATCGGGCATGTACTTGGCCTTGGTATTGCCGGAGCGGTAGCGCCAGGCAAAGACGAAGGTCAGCACGATGGCCGGTATCACCACGATCAGCATCAAGGCGATGCAGATGATGATCAGGTCGCGTTGGGCAATGCCCACGTCGCCTTTGGAGTCCAGTAGTACCCAGTTGCAGCCAGACAGGCCCACGCATGCCAAAGCGGCCAGCGCTGGGCGGATGCGTTTCCAGCAGATATTCATTGAAGGTCGACCCTGTTGAAGGAGCTCTTGAGCGGGGACCGCCGGTGCCCGGCGCATGGGCCGGGAGCGGCTACACTGTCCGTACGGCGGTGCCTACAAAAGGATTGCCGATCCAGTCAAGTCCATACAAGATACAACATTGTATGGGTTGTTGCACGTACAACGCAGGGAAGGTTTATCCGATGCCGCAGCCAGCCGCAGGCCGACGCCTGAAAAAACCCAACCGGACCTGGGTCCGTCCCTTCGCCGAGGGCACCGGTCCGCTCTACCTGCAGATTGCCCAGCAGGTACGCGATGCCGTCGACGACGGCGTGCTGCAACCCGGCGACCGCCTGCCGCCGCAACGCGATCTGGCCCAGCTGATGGGCGTGGACCTGACCACGGTCACCCGTGCCTACGCCGAGCTGCGCCAGTCCGATCTGCTCGACGCGCAGGGCGCCGGCGGCACCTTCATCGCGATGTCGGCCGGCAACAGCGCCACCTCGGTGGACCTGAGCATGAACATCCCGCCGCTGCTGGGCAGCAGCCCGTTCGCGCAGGGCATGGAGCGCGGTTTCCAGCAGCTCAGCCAGCAGTTGGGGCAGGGCGAGTTGATGAGTTACCACGTCGGCGCAGGCTCCCGCGATGACCGCGCCGCTGCCGTGCAATGGCTGGCGCCCATCCTCGGCAGCGTCTCCGCCGAGCGGGTGGTGATCTGCCCCGGCGCGCAGGCCGCGCTGTGCGCCATCGTGCTGGCCAAGACCCAGGCCGGCGACCTGATTGCCGCCGAACAGCTCACCTATCCGGGCCTGCTGGCCGCCGCGCGCGTGCTGCAGCGGGGCATCGTCCCCATCGCCATGGACGCCGAGGGTATGCTGCCGGACGCGCTGGAAGCGGCCTGCCAGCAGCGCAAGCTCAGCCTGATCTACCTGATCCCGACCATCCAGAACCCGACCACCGCGACCATGTCGCAGGCCCGTCGCGCGGCCATCCTGGCCATTGCCCGCCGCCATGGCGTGGCGGTGGTCGAGGACGATCCGTACTGGCTGTTGGCCGCCGATGCGGCGCCGCCGCTGGCGGTGGATAGCCACCCCGACGCCCCGGTCTACTACGTTTCCACCCTGTCCAAGTGCCTGGCGCCGGGCCTGCGCACCGCCTATCTGGTGGTGCCGCCGGGCGAGCCGATGGAACCCTTGCTGGACGCCCTGCGCTCGATCGCGCTGATGCCCACCCAGTCAATGGTGGCGGTGGCTTCGCACTGGATCCGCAGCGGCCAGGCCGATGAGATGGTGCGCCGCTTCCAGCAGGAGCTGCGCCAGCGCCAGCAGATCGCCGCGCGCATCCTGCCGGCGCCGTATCAGGCGCACCCGTCCGGCCTGCATGTGTGGCTGCCGCTGCCCCCGAGGCTGGACCAGTACCGGTTGATCCAGGCCGCACAGGCGCAGGGCCTGGGCATCGCCAGCTCGGAGTCCTTCAGCATCGAGGAGCAGGCCGGCAATGCCATCCGCCTGTCCTTGGGCGGGGCGGTGGACCAGCACAGCCTGGCGACGGCCTTGACCAAGTTGACCGAGGTTATCTCGGCCGCGCCTGAGACGCGTACGCAGGCTATCGTCTAAACGCGACCCGGTCATATCCATACAAAAGTGATACATTGCGCATCTTGTATGGATATGCGGGTAGCGGCTGTGCGTCGGGACAAGCTGAAATTTCATCTGGTCATGCTGGGCTGCGCCGGCTTCGTGGTGCTGGCGCTGGCCTCGCTGGTCTATGTCTGCTCGCGGCCGCAGACCGCCGATGTGCAGGCCAGTGAACGTGCGGCCATCAACCAGTGCCTGCAGCGCAGCCGCGCGCCGGAGCGCACCGAGATCTACCGCCGCGCCCAGGCCGATTCCTGCGCCGAGATGCTTGAGCAGTACGAGCACAAGTTCGGCGCGGACGACGCCTCGTGAGCCCGCGTAGCGGTGCATCGCCGCGTCGGCGCGGCATGCGGCTTTGGATAGCGGCAGGCTGTGTGTTGATGGCCGGTATTGCGATAGCGCTGTGGCAATACTTCGGCCTCAGCGAGCAGGCCAGCTTCGCCGAACAGGCCATCGTCTTCGACGACACCCAGCTCAAGCTGCCACCGGAACTGGCCGGCGCCAACGGGCGCATCCGCGTCGTGCATTTCTGGGACCCGGCCTGCAAGGTCTGCAACCGCGAAACCGGCGCACACCTGAGTTATCTGGTCAGCATGTACCGCCGTGCCAACATCGATTTCTATGCGGTGCGCCGCCCGGGCACGACGGGTGAGCTGCCCGAGTATCTGCGTGGTCGTTTGAAGGAACTGCCGACGATTGAAGGTGCCGAACATATTCCGGCCAGCCCTGCGGTGGCCATCTGGGACCGGCAAGGGCATCTGGCCTACGCCGGGCCGTACAGCATCGGCATGGTCTGCAACTCGGCCAATAGTTTCGTCGAGCCCATCCTCGACAAACTTGTCGATGGTCAGACGGTACGGCCGCGCGGCCTGTTGGCGGTGGGCTGCTACTGCCCCTGGCAAAGCAAACCTTGATCTGCTGCTGATGAGCCTGCACGCACGCCAGCGTGCGCGGACGTTTTGTCCGCGCAAAAAAAACAGCGGGCACCCGCTCCAACCGACCGATGGTTGTGAGCAGGCACCCGCCGCTGATGTAAAAGATACGCGGCTACATCGTCCATACATGGTGCGACAGGATGTCGCAGTTTTTGCCGGTAAACAGGGGGTTTGGCGATGAGTTGGATGAACAGCGCGCTGCTCAGCAGCGGCCCGATCTACCTGCGCATCGTCGACAGCATCGAGCGCAGCGTGAATACCGGCGAGCTGGTGCCCGGCCATCGCCTGCCATCGCAACGCGCATTGGCCAAGCAGCTCAGCATCGACCTGACCACGGTGACGCGTGCGTTTGATGAAGCGCGCCGACGCGGCCTGATCGAAGCGCGTGGTCCACAAGGCAGTTTCATCGCACCGCCAAAAGCCGCCTTCGGCCAGCCGGTGGATCTGAGCATGAACGTGCCGCCGGTGCCGGATGCGACCGCCTTGAACGATGCTCTGCGTCGTGGCGCTGCAGCCGTGCTCGCGCGCAGCAATGCGCCCAATCTGATGACGTATCACCTTGCTGGCGGCAGCCCGACCGACAGGCACGCGGCGATCAGCTGGTTGCAGCCGATGCTGGGCGATGTTGCCGATGCGGGTTTGGTGGTTGCTGAAGGCGCGCAGTCGGCCTTGGCGTCGATCCTGATAAGCCAGACCCAGGAAGGCGAGGTGATTCTGTGCGATCACCTTGTCTATCCCGGCTTGCTGCAGGCCGCCAGATCATTGGGCCGACGTTTGCTGCCGGTTGCTGGCGATGCCGATGGAATGTGCCCGGATGCGCTTGAACGCGCTTCCCGGCAGAGCGGCGCACGCGTGGTCTACCTCAACCCCACCTGCAACAACCCGACCGGGTTGACGATTCCGCTGCAGCGTCGGGTTGAGTTGGCACGGGTGCTGCAGCGGTTGGATCTGCTCGCCATCGAAGACGATCCGTATTGGCATCACGATGTGCATGCGCCAACGCCGATCGCCGCGCTTGCACCGGCGCAGGTGTACTACGTATCAACTTTGTCCAAGGCGATCAGTCCCGGTTTGCGAACTGCCTTCGTGCGTTGTCCTTCCGTTCGCCATGCAGAAGGGCTTGCGACCGCCTTGCGTTCGATCTGTTTGATGGGCCATCCGCTGGTGATGGCGATGGTCAGCCAGTTGTTGCTGGATGGTTCGGCGACTGCCTTGCTGGGGCAGGTGCTGCAAGAAGCGCGCGAACGTAGCGCCTTGGCGGCGCATCTGCTGGTGCCTGCGCTGAAGGTGCAGGCCGCTGGCCTGCATGCCTGGTGCACCGTGCCCGAGCCATGGACCGACGCCGGCTTCGTGCGTGCGGCGCAACTGCAGGGCCTGGCGATATCGCCCTCGTCGTCGTTCCGGCCGGACGGCGCGCAGCGCAGCCGTGGCTTTCGACTATCGCTGGGGCAGGCCAGCAACCGGCGACAGCTGCACAGCGCCCTGCGTCGCATCAATCAACTGGTGGATGCACCAGATTCAACCGGTGCACTGGTTGTAGGAGCGGCGTAAGCCGCGAAGCTGGTCAACCAACAGCCGCCGCGCGCCATGTATCGCCACACTTAATTGCCGTCAGCTTCGCGGCTGAAGCCGCTCCTACAGAAGCCGGTCTGGATGGCTGTGGGAGCGGTGTAAACCGCGAAGCTGGTAGTGCATCAGCCGCAGGTCACCGCGAACGGCACCCCTCCCCAACCCGTCCGGCCCGAAGGCACAGCCTTCGGTCGTTCATCAGGCCGCGCGCCAGTGGCGCGCAAACTGGCCTTCTTCACCCCCTTGTCTGCGGCAAAGAGAGGGGGAAAAGCCGGTGGGACGAGGGTTGTCCTGCCCGCAGCTTTACTCAGCTCTGCTTGAACAGCTTGCGCTTGCCGGTCAATACCTTTTCCTTGGGCGTCAGTTTTGCCACGCCGGGGATCAGGAAGTCGGTCGGGGTCTGGCCGAAGCGGATCTTGGAGGCCAGCCAGAGCGGCATCTTGCCGCGGCCGGTCCAGGTGTTCCAGCGGTTCTCGGGGTCGCGGTACTTGGGCTTGACCTTGGGCCCCTTGCGGCGGCCGGGCTTGCCCTTGGGTACTGCGGCATCTGCGTCCGTGCCGAACAGCTCTTCGATCGTATAACCGGTCTGCTTGGCCAGCGCGGTCAGCTTGCGCCTGACTTTTTCCGCAGGTTGACGTTGGGTGAGCGCTTTATGCCTGTCCTGTGCGGCGCGGATGAGAGTGTTCAGCTCCCGGAGGTCAAGGGTGTTCAGATCGATACTCATGGCGTAAGCGTCAGTTCTTGGCGTGGGGGTGTCAAGCCATTGTTGGCAGCTTTTGACACCAGCACAGCTGCCTTTGGCGCTTTGCCCGGAAGTGTGTCTGGCCGTGGCCGGGCCGGGCGGCTGCCCGGCTGCCCGGCTGCCCGGCAGACAGGCAAGGGCAGGGCTGGCTTCTTCCGGGCCATCCTGTGTCGAGCGGCGCAGGGATGGCTTGGTGCCGAACCCCGGGTAAGCGCAGCGCACCCGGGGCAGTTCGCGGGTGAGCTGAAACTTCGGCAGATGCAGGCTTCCCGGGTGCGCTGCGCTTACCCGGGCTACCTCATTGCCGGCGAGATCACAAAAAACCCGATGGCCGAGGCCGGCATCGGGTTTGCGGTGCTTCAAGCGCGGGCTTGGCTTCGATCAGCGGTGGTTGCGCGAAAGCACCATCGAGTAGGCGAACCGGCCCGGCGGGTGCAGGCTGATCGCGATCAGCAGCAGGCGCGCGTTGGCATCGCGGTAACGGCGCTGCACGCGCATCGCCGGCTCGGTCTTCTTGATGTCGAGTAGTTTGGCGTCGGCGGCTTCGAAGGAGGCGGCATCGAATACCTGTTCCACCCGCGACAGCTTGGCCGGGTCAAGGAACTTGGCCAGGGCACGGGCGGCGCCGGCCACTTCCAGCAGCTTGTCGGTCGGCACGCCGCTGCGCACCGGGATCAGCATCTCGGTGACGGCGATGGGCTCGCGGGTCTGTTCTTCCAGGCGCAGGCAGTGCAGGCGCAGATATTCCTTGCCCTCATGGATGTCCAGGCGCTGCGCCATGGCCGCGTCGGCCAGCTTGCGCTCGGCTTCCAGCACCTTCAGGCGGGTGCTGTTGCCGTACTGCATCAGCAGGTCGACGGTGTCGATCTCGTGCTCGTAACGCATGGCCGCGCTCTGCGCGATCACCCGCGTGCCAGCGCCCGGCCGGCGCTGCACCAGGCCAGCACTGATCAGCTGCGCCAGCGCCGCGCGAGCAGTGTGGCGGCTGACGCTGAAGCGTTCGCACAGCTCCAGTTCGGTGGGTAGCAGGGTACCAACGGCGTAGTCGCCCTTTTCAATTGCCGCCTGCAGTAGATCGCCCAGTTCGGCATAGCGGGGCTTGCTGCGTCGCGTACCAGTCATATGTACAGATCCTTGTTCAAAGTCTGAGCGAGAGTTCCTGCCAGCTGCGCTGCAGGGTTTCACGGTGGTCGGGTGCGGCGATGGCAATCAGGGCCTGGGCCCTTGCATGGACATCGAGATGGCGTACATCAGCTACACCATATTCGCTGACGATACAGTCGGCATCTACGCGGGCAAGGCTTACGGGACCGGCGGGAAGCATCGGGACGATCCTGCTTTCGCCCTTGGGGGTACTGGCAGGGAGTGCAATGATGCCGCGCCCGGCGGTCGATTGGCGAGCGCCTTGCAGGAAATCGGGCAGCCCGCCGACGCCACTCAGTTGGCGTCCAGACAGGAACTCGCCGTTCACCTGACCCAGCAGATCCACCGATAGTGCGCTGTTGATGGCGGTCAGGCGCGGAATACCGCCCAGTACGTTGTGGTCGTGGGTATGCCCGACTTCGCGGAAGGTGATGCTGCGCGGAGCAATGTCGTACAGCGCCTGTGTACCCAGCGCGACGCCTGCCACCACGGCATCCGGTGCCGGTGACAGTGCGCCCGATTCCAGCAGCCCAAGCAGGCCGTCGGAGACCATGCCGCTGTGGATGCGCAGGTTGCGCCGCTCGCGCACCGCACGCAGCACCGCCGATTGCAGCCGGCCCAGGCCCAGCTGCAGGGTGGCGCCATCTTCCACCAGGGTGGCGACCTGCGCGGCGACAGCCTCCATCGCGGCATCGGCCGGCGGATCGGGGATGTCCAGCAGCGGCGCGTCCTGCTCGATGGCGGCGGTGATGCGCGAAAGCGGGATCGATGGGCCGCGCGTGCGCGGCATGCGCGGGTTGATATGGGCCAGGATGCGGGTGGCGCGCGGCCAGGCGGCCGGGGTGAAATCGCAGGCGATGCCCAGCGAGCAGTTGCCGTCTTCATCCGGCGGCGCCACCTGCACCAGCACGGTGTCGAAGGCCACGCTTTCACGCAACCAGCGCCAGGTGGCGGTATAGGTCATCGGCAGATAGTCGATGCGGCCATCCAGCCAGGAGCTGCGCAGCTCGCTGCTCAGGAAGATCGTGCGCTGGCGTGCCTGCGGGTGCAGCCCGGCAAAGTCGAAAGTATTGACCGTGGGAATATGCACGCCGGTGAAGCGCAGGCCGGCACAGCGCTCGGCACCTTTACGCAGCCAGTGTTCGAACAGCAGGGAATGGCCGGCGCAGCCGGGCGCGAAGATCTCCGGGCCTTGCGCGAGGTAGTCGAAAAAAGTGTCGGCATCCAGAATTCGGGGCATGGGGCTGATTGCGGCGGTGGGAGAGCGGATCATATGATATGTCCGGACAAAGTCGGTTATGCTCCTTTTACGCGGTCGCTGTTCCCACCACCCCGAACCCGCTGTTGCGGGCCTGCACCGAGACTTCATCGCGCGATGACCCTGCCTGCCGCCAGCCTTACCGAACAGCTTGCCCAGCGCCTGCAACGGCCGGTGGATGACGCCGCCCGGCGACGCGCGGCGCTGCTGCTGGTGGATTGGCTGGGCTGCGCCTTGGCTGCGCTGCGCTATCCCATCGCCAACCAGCTGCGCACGCTGGTGCAGGCGCAGGCCAGTGGCCCGGTTGTCGCCTTGGGCGCGGGCCGGCGCACCGCCGCCGACGCCCTGCTGCTCAATGCCGCGCTCGGCAACGTGCTGGAAATGGACGATGTGCACCGTGGCGCCATCCTGCATCCCGGCCCGGTGGTCATCCCGGTGGCGCTGGCGGCAGCGCAAGCCGAAGGCGCCGATGCAACCGAACTGCTGGACGCCATCGTGCGCGGCTATGAAGCCACCATCCGCGTGGGCCGCGCCCTGGGCAAGGCGCATTACCGCTATTGGCATCCCACCTCCACGGCTGGCGCGTTTGGCGCGGCCGCAGCGGCGGCATCGGTGCTGCGCCTGCCGGCCGAGTCGCTGGCCGATGCCTTGGGCAATGCCGGCAGCCGCACCGGTGGCCTGTGGCAGATGCGCCACGAGCCGGTGCCGACCAAATCGCTGCACAACGCCGAAGCCGCACGCAGTGGCTGGCTGGCGGCGCAACTGGCGCTGGCTGGCATGCGTGGGCCGCGCAGGATACTGGAAGGTGAGCAGGGCCTGTTTGCCGCCACCGCGCCGGATGCCGTGCCGGAACTGGTGATTGCCGAGGAAGCTGACTGGCTGATCCACAGCACCAGCCTCAAGCCGTGGCCGGCATGCCGGCATGCGCACCCGGCGATCGACGCGATGCTTGATGTTTTGGCGCAACTGGGTGCCGGCGAGCAGGCGCAGATACAACACATCGAAGTGCGCAGCTATGCCGAGGCGCTGCGCTTCTGCGACCGCGTGCAGCCGCAGACCGAGCTGGAAGCCAAATTCAGCCTGCAGCACGCTCTCGCTTCGATCCTGGTGCACGGCCGCCCACAGCTGGCCCATTACACAACCGAAGCCTGCAGCGATGCCGAACTGACGCCGTGGCGGCAGCGCATCCAGCTGATTGAGGATGCGGCCTGCAGCCAACGTTTTCCTGTGCATTACGGGGCCAGCGTGCGCCTGCTGCTGGCCGATGGCCGCAGTGTGCAGGCCGAGCGCATCGACGCCTGGGGCGACCCGGAATGCCCGATGTCGGCCGACGATGTGCTGGCCAAGGCAATGGCCCTTGCCCACTGGGGTGGCGTATCCGCCGGCCTGGCGCAACCCCTCTTTGGGCAGGTGCAGGCGCTGGCCGATGGCGGCAGTCTGGACGCCCTGAACTCGATGTTGGCGCGGGTGGCGTGATGCGATTTACCGAAGCCTTGTTGCAGCATGCAGGCACGCTGCGTTTTGAAGACCTGTCCGCCGAGGCCGTCGCCGCAACGCGCGTATTCGTGATGGATTCGGCCGCGGTAGGTATTTCCGGCTCCGGTCCGCAGGTGCCGCTGACCCAGGTAGTCCGTCGCAGCGCTGCCAGTTACGGCAGCGGCAATGCTGCGCGCGCCTGGGTGACCGGCGAAGCGCTGCCTGCCGCCAGCGCGGCCATGGTCAACGGCTATCAGATCCACAGCCAGGAATTTGATTGCGTACACATGCCGGCGGTGGTGCATCCGCTGGCGGTCATTCAATCGGCGGTGTTTGCCGCCGCCGAACAACGAGCCAACATTGACGGCCTGCCGGTCGATGGCAAGGCGCTGATCACCGCGCTCAACGTGGCGGTTGATGTGGCCACGCTGATTGGTATCAGTGGCCGCGCGCCGATGCATTTTTTCCGCCCTTCGATGTGCGGCGCGCTGGGTGCGGCGGCCGGTATCGCGCACCTACACGGTGCCGATGAAGAGCTGCTGCGCCGCGTGCTCGGCCTGACATACAGCCACCTGTCCGGCACCATGCAGGCGCATGTGGAAGGCTCGCCCACGTTGGCGCTGCAGGTTGCCTTGAACGCCCGCGCCGCAGTGAGCTGCTGGGAGCTGGCACGCAATGGTTTCCCGGCGCCGCGTGACATGCTGGAAGGCCCGTTCGGCTATCTGCCCTTGATCGAAGGCGCGTTCGATACCGGCCCATCGCTGCAGAAACTGGCCGCGCGTGAAGCGCAGATCCTCACAGTCAGCCACAAGGTATTCCCCACCGGCGGCGCCGCGCATGCCGCGCAGGACATGCTGATGGAGCTGCGTCAGCAGCACGGTTTGAACCTGGACAACGTCGCCAGCATCGAAGTGCAGGCGCCGCCGCTGGTGCGCCGCCTGGTTGGCCGCAGCTACCAGCCGGCGATGGAAACCAGCTATGCGCGGCTATGCCTGCCGTTCCTGCTCGGCACCGTGCTGCTGGATGGCAAGGTCGGGCTGTCAGCGTATGCACCGGAAAAACTTGCCGATGCGCGCCTGGCCGCATTTGCCACGCAGGTCAGCCTGGTGCCGAACGACTGCGAAGATCCCAATGCGCTGGTGCCGCAGTCGATGACGGTAACCCTGCGCGATGGCCGCGTGCTGCACAACCAGCGCGACGCTGCCATCGGTTCACCGCAACGGCCGCTGTCGCGTGCCCAGCAACTGGAAAAGTTCCACCACTGCCTTGATCACGCCGCGCGTCCGTTCGATGCCGGCCACCGTGATGCCCTGATCTCCCACTTCGACCAACTGCAGGACATCGACGATGTCAGGCAGCTGGTCGGCCTGCTGATTGTCGAGACCCCATGACCTACGCCACTTATTTCGAATCCTTCGATGTCAAGGAGCTGCTCAAGCAGTTCCCGCTGGACCAGGCCTTCACCGACAAGTTCAAGAACATCAGCCGCGAGGAACTGCGCGCCGAGCAGAACGCGATGTTCCTGCGCTGCGTGGCACGTGCGTGGCAGATACCGTTCTACCAGCGCCTGTGGGGCAATGCTGGCATCACGCCGGAAGATATCCAGAGCCTGGACGACATCACCAAGCTGCCGGTTTTCGGCAAGCACGAGATCATGGCCTCGGTGGAAGCCAATCCACCGCTGGGCGATTTCCACGGTTGGCAGGACGGCACCGAAGCCGGCAACAAGCCGCTGGTGTTCCACACCACCTCCGGCACCACCGGCCGCCCGCAGCCGCTGGTGTTCTCGCCGCATTCGCGCGAAGTGCAGAGCCTGCTGCTGGCGCGCCTGTACCGCTGGCAGGGCATGCAGCCCGGCGACGTGGTGCACTCGGTGTATGGGCACGGAATGATCAACGGCGGCCACTACGTGCGCGAGGCCATCACCCATTACACCCAGGCCCTGTTCTGCTCGGCCGGCACCGGCATCGAGATGCGCTCGGCGCAGCAGGTGCAGCTGATGAAGAGCATGGGCACCAATGTGATTGTGGGCTTCGCCGATTACATCAAGAAGCTGGCCGATGTGGCCCGTGAGAACGGGCTGGTGCCTGGCAAGGACATCCCGGTGCGGATGATCTGTGGCCACCTCGGCCGAGAATCGCGCGAGACCCTGTCCGCTGCCTGGGGCGGCGTCGAGCTGTACGACTGGTACGGCGTGGGCGATACCGGCGCGATTGCCGGCCAGGGCCCGGACCAGGACGGCCTGTACCTGATGGAAGACGCGCAGTACGTGGAAATCCTCGACGTCGACAGCGGCGAACTGGTGGCCGATGGCGGCACCGGCGACATGGTGGTCACCTGCCTGTACAAGGACGACATCTACCCGATCATCCGCTTCAACACCCACGACGTGACCCGCGTGCTGACCACGCCCTCGTCACTGGGCATGAACCTGCGCCGCATCGAGGGCTTCCTCGGCCGCAGCGACAACATGGTCAAGATCCGCGGCATCAACGTGTTTCCGCAGGCGATGGCACCGGTGCTGGAAGAGCACGCCTCGTTCGCCGGTGAGTTCATCTGCGTGGCCAGCCGTGATGAAGGCGGCCGCGATGATCTGGCCGTGCACGTCGAAACCCGTGGCGCGCTGGATGACGCACAGCTGGCGGCGGAGTTTGCCGCCTTGCTGCGCCAGCGTCTGGGTGTTGAGATGAGCATCGTGCTGGCCGCGCCGGGTGCGCTGGCTGCGCTGACCGGTATCGAGGTACGGCAGAAGCCGGTACGTCTGATCGACAAACGTTTCGCTTGAGGAAGACCGCGTGAGCAAGGCCGATGCGCAGTTGTTGAGCTTGGATCTGACGGCGCAGGCGGCCTTGTTGGCGGCCAATGAAGTCAGCTGTACGGAATTGATCGAGCAGCAGCTGGCGGCCATCGCCGCCAGCCAGGCGCAGATCAACAGCTACATCCACGTCGATGCGGAAGGGGCATTGGCGGCGGCCGCGCTGTCCGAGCAGCGCCGCCAGCGTGGCGTCGCACGCCCGCTGGAAGGCCTGCCGATCGCGGTCAAGGACAATATCGACGTGGCCGGCATGGTCACCACCGCCGGCATGGAAACCCGCCGTCACGATGCTCCGGCGGCCGCCGACAACCCGGCCGTGGCTGCCTTGCGTGCGGCCGGTGCGGTGATCGTCGGCAAGCTCAACATGCACGAAGCGGCGATGGGCGCGGACAACGACAATCCGTTCTACGGCGCCTGCCATAACCCGCACCGGCACGGTTACACGCCGGGCGGTTCCAGCGGCGGCAGCGGCGCGGCGGTGGCTGCCGGGCTGTGTTCGGCGGCGCTGGGCACCGACACCATGGGCTCGGTGCGTATTCCTGCAAGTTACTGCGGCGTGGTCGGGCTCAAGCCGAGCTGGGGCGCGATCAGCACGCGCGGCAGCGTCGCCCTGTGCCGGCGGCTGGATCACATCGGCCCGCTGACCCGTTCGGCGCGCGACTTGCGTCTGCTGCTGCAGCTGATGACCGGCTTCGATCCGGACTGTGCGCAATCGCGTGCCATCCACTACGCCGCACCCGATGCTGGCCACCTGCGTATTGGCGTGATTGATTTTGGTGATGCCGCCGACGTGGCTGCGGATGTGCAGGCCGCTTTCGAGGAAGGCCTGCGCGTATTGGCAAGCCTTGGCCATCGCCTGCAGCCCATGCCTGCGCCCGCATTTGCCTCGGCCCGCGCTCGACGCGCCGGCCTGTTGATGAGCGAGGCGGAGATGCTGATCGAACATGCCGACGCCTGGGCCGGCGACCGCAGCAAGTTCTCGCCGCTGCTGGTCAAGCTGATGTCCTGGGCCGAAGGCCGCAGCGCCGCCGAACTGGCTGCTGCCTCGCAATTGGCGGACCGTGGCCAGGTACAGCTGCAGCAGTGGCTGGCGCAGTGCGACGTGCTGGTGATGCCGACCGCACCGCAACGTGCGTTCGCCTTCGGCCAACCCGCACCGGCCAGCCAGGCCGACCTCACCGCCTACGCCAACCTGGCCGGCAACCCGGCCTTGTCGGTACCGCTGCCGGTGGCCGCCAACGAACTGCCCGCTGGCATGCAGCTGGTCGGCAAGATCGGCGATGAGCTGAGCCTGATCGCCTTGGCGGAAGCCTTCCAGCACGCCATCGCCTGGAAGCCTGCATTACCTGAAGCCTGCAACAGCTGGTGGCCGCGATGAAGCTGCTCGATGGGGTTCGTGTGCTGGACCTGTCACGCATCCTGGCCGGTCCCTGGGCCACCCAGGTGCTGGCCGATTTCGGCGCCGATGTGATCAAGGTCGAGCGCCCGGGCGTGGGCGATGACACCCGCAGCTGGGGGCCGCCGTATCTGAAGGATGCTGCCAGCAATGACAGCAGCGAGTCGGCGTATTACCTGTGCGCCAACCGCGGCAAACGCTCGGTGGCGATCGATTTCACCACGGGCGAAGGCCAGGCCTTGCTGCGCGAGCTGGTGATGCATTGCGATGTGCTGGTGGAGAACTACAAGGTTGGCGGCCTGAAGAAATACGGGCTGGATTTCGCCAGCCTGCAGGCGATCAATCCCAAGCTGGTGTATTGCTCGATCACCGGCTACGGCCAGGACGGGCCTTACGCGCAGCGCGCCGGCTACGACGCTGCCATCCAGGCCATCGGCGGTTTGATGAGCGTCACCGGCGAGCCCGATGGCGCGCCCGGTGCCGGCCCGCAGAAAGTGGGTGTGGCTGCGACCGATCTGATGACCGGCATGTATGCGGCCACCGCCATCCTGGCCGCGCTGCGCCATGCCGAACGAACCGGAGTGGGCCAGCAGATCGATCTGGCGCTGCTCGACACCCAGATTGCCTGGCTGGCCAATCAGGCCTCCAATTATCTGGTGGGCGGCGTGGTGCCGACCCGTCAGGGCACCGCGCACCCGAATATCGTGCCTTACCAGGTGATGCCGGCGGCGGATGGTTATTTCATGCTGGCCGTTGGCAATGACGGGCAGTTCGCGCGTTTGTGCGAGGTGATTGGCGAGCCAGAGCTGGCGCTCGATCCGCGTTATGTAACCAACAACGCACGGGTTGCGAACCGCGAGGTCTTGGTGCCGCACCTGCAACAGGTACTGGGCACGCGGCCGGCGGCTGAGTGGCTGGCGGCGCTGGAGCAGGCAGTGGTACCGGCCAATCCGGTCAATCGCATCGATCAGGTATTTGCCGACCCGCAGGTGCAGGCGCGTGGTCTGCGCATCGAGCTGCCGCATGCCGGCGGCGGAAACGTACCGATGGTGCGCAATCCGCTGAAGTTCTCGGCAACGCCGTTGCGCTATGAGCAGGCGGCGCCGGTGCTGGGGCAGCACACCGCTGAGGTGTTGGGAGAGGTGCTTGCCCTGGATGATGAGCGGCTGCGGGTGTTGCGGGAATTGGGTGTGGTTGGGTTTGCGGCAGAAGCTAAAAGCTAGAAGCTGAAAGCGTTACCCCTCCCCAACCCTCCCCTTGGCTGCGCCAAAGGGAGGGAGCGAAGCGGATCGCGATGATCTGACAGATTGCAGGCTCGCGCCCCTTCCCTTTGGCGCAGCCAAGGGGAGGGAGCAAAGCGGAAAGCAGTCACGCTCCGCGGCGTAGTTGGTAGTGCCGAGCCATGCTCGGCAGGGGCATTACAGTTGCACCATCAAACCTGTGGGAGCGGCGTGAGCCGCGAAGCTCGCAGCACCGAGATCACCAGCACACCAGCAACCGGACAGATCCATAGCTTCGCGGCTGACGCCGCTCCCACAAAACACACAAAAGCACACTCACCCGAATTCACGCACCGCCAGGAAAACCCTGCTGCCGCCACGCTTCATACACCACCACGGCGACCGAGTTGGACAGGTTCAAACTGCGGTTGTTGGGTTGCATCGGCAGGCGCAGGCGGTGGCCATCGGGCAGCGAGTCGAGCAGATCCTGCGGCAGGCCACGGGTTTCCGGGCCGAACAGGAAGGCGTCGCCATCGGCGAACTGCACGGTGTCATAGCGGACGCTGGAGCGGGTACTCAAGGCAAACAACCGCTTGGGTGCAATGCGCGCCAAGGCGGTCTCCAGGTCCGGATGGACCTGCATCTGTGCGTACTCGTGATAGTCCAGGCCGGCGCGCTTGAGCTGCTTGTCACTGAGGTCGAAACCTAGCGGTTCGATCAGGTGCAGTCGCGCGCCGGTGTTGGCGCAGAGCCGGATCACATTGCCGGTGTTCGGCGGGATCTCGGGCTGGTAAAGCACTACATCGAAAACAGGGGCAGAAGTCATCGGCGCAGTTTACGCCGGGTGTTGCGTCAAGGCTGGCTTAGTTCGAAACCAGCCCCTGCGCGACGACCTTGCCGATGGCTTCAGCAGCGGCTTCGGCAGCCATGGCCTGCACCTGCTCCACGTCCGGGCGAACGGTGATGGCCGGCAGCGAGACCATCCAGTGGCCGGCACGGGTGCCGATGGCGACCGGGGTGGCCGAGGCCAGCTGGCTGGCGGTCTGTTCGGCCATCAGCTCGACGATCTGGCCAACGGTCGGGCGGACCTGCACGACAGCCAGGGTCGGGATGTTGCTGTTGGCTTCGTGCTCGGCCTGCACCAGCTGATCAGCGGAAGGGCGAACCTGCACGGTTTCCAGGGTGACGATATCCGAGGCCTGGACCGAAGAAACAAAGCCGGCGCTGGCGACGAGGGCGAGGGCAATGGCGAGAGACTTGGCGTTCATGGCGGGACCTGTTTGGTGTGTGTGGTCAGTGGTGTGGTAGTAAGGTAGTACAGTGAATTTCGAAGTGCAAGAACTTTTTTGCTTTTTCTTTGTCTGTTCAGCATTCAGTCATTTATCGTCTGAGTGGATCTTGCTGCGAGTAATAGGCAGCAGGATGCGTGCCAATCGCATGTGGCTGATAAATATGGCTTTTCATTCTTTGCAATGTGTCCGCTGTCCGGACACCTGGCCTGCTGGCACTGACCGGACGGACACGGACGCTCTTGTATGCCTACCCATGACGCATGGCGTATGCCGTTGTGACGGCGCCCGGTTAGGATCAGCGTTCACCTTCATACCCAAGGGAAATGGAATGAACGCAGCTATGCCCCGTACCGCCTTGTTGACCCTGGCCTTGAGTGCCGCCCTCGGCGGATTCGTCGGCGTGCCGCTGGTTGCGGAGGCCAAGCCGGCCGCCGCCGCCGCGTCGGTGGACATCCCGTATGAAGAGTTCACTCTGCCCAACGGCCTGCGCGTGGTGGTGCACACCGACCGCAAGGCGCCGATCGTGGCGGTGAACATCTGGTATCACGTTGGTGCCAAGGACGAACCGGCCGGTCGCACCGGCTTCGCGCATCTGTTTGAACACCTGATGTTCCAGCGCAGCGAAAACCACAGCGGCGAATTCTTCGAACCCTTCAAGCAGGTCGGTGCCACCGACCAGAACGGCACCACCAATACCGACCGCACCAATTATTTCCAGAACGTGCCGACCACCGCGTTGGACATGGCGCTGTGGATGGAATCGGATCGCATGGGCCATCTGGTTGGCGCCATCGATCAGGCCGCCCTGGATGAGCAGCGCGGTGTGGTGCAGAACGAGAAGCGTCAGGGCGAGAACCAGCCCTACGGCCAGGTCTGGGACAAACTGACCCGCGCGATGTATCCGGCAGGTCACCCGTACCATCACGGTGTGATCGGCTCGATGAACGATCTCAACGCCGCCTCGCTGGACGACGTCAAGACCTGGTTCCAGACCTGGTACGGCCCGAACAATGCGGTGCTGGTGCTGGCCGGTGACATCGATGTGGCCACCGCCAAGGAAAAGGCCGCCAAGTACTTCGGTGATATTCCGGCTGGCCCGAGCATGGCGCAGCCGGCGGTGAACGTTGGCCAGCGTGCAGCCAGCACCCGCGAAGTAATGAGCGACAAGGTGCCGCAGGCGCGCATCTACCGCGCCTGGAACGTCGCCCAGGTGGGCACCACCGATATCGACCAGCTGGACCTGTTCTCCTATGTGCTGGGCGGTGCCAAGTCCTCGCGTCTGGACCAGCGCCTGCTTCACAACGACAAGCTGGTGGACAACATCAGCGCGATGACCGATGCCTCGCAGCTGGGTTCCAACTTCCTGATCATCGCCACGGTCAAGCAGGGCGTGGATCCGGCCAGGGTGGAAAAGGCCATCGACGAGGAACTGAAGCGACTGATCGCCGAAGGCCCGACTGCCGATGAACTCGAACGCGCCAAGGTGCAGTCGCGTGCCGGTTTCGTGCGCGGCATCGAGCGCATCGGCGGCTTCGGTGGCAAGGCCGACGCGCTGGCCCAGTGCGCCGTCTACGAAGGCAACCCGGGTTGCTTCCGCACCTCGCTGGCCAATGTGGATGCCGCCACCGCCGCGGACGTAAAGGCCGCCGGTGCCAAATGGCTGGGCGTGGGCGACCACACCATCGTGGTGGAGCCGGGCGAGCGCGTCGCGCTGGCCGAGCTGCCCTCGGTCAAGCCGGCGCCGTTCAACGTGCCGGCCGTGGACCCCAAGTTCACCACGCTGCCAAGCCAGGTGGACCGCAGTGCCGGTGTGCCCAAGACCACCAGCTTCCCCGAACTGAAGTTCCCGCAGCTGCAGCGCGCCACGCTGAAGAACGGCACCAAGGTAGTGCTGGCCGAGCGCCACGACATTCCGGTGGTGCAGTTCAGCTATGAGTTCCCGGGTGGCTTCACCGCCGACCAGGGCCGCAAGTCCGGTACCGCCAACTTCACCATGGGCATGCTGGACGAAGGCGCAGGCCAGCTCGGCTCGCTGGCGTTTGCCGATGCGGTTGAACGCCTGGGCGCCAGCGTCAATGCCGGCGCGTCGCTGGATGGTTCCAGCGTGTACCTGTCGGCACTGAAGGAAAACCTCGCACCGTCGCTGGCGCTGTATGCCGACGTGGTGCGTGCCCCGCGCTTCGACCAGAACGAGATCGACCGCATCAAGGCCACCTGGATCGCCGGCATCCAGCAGGAGAAGGCACAGCCCAACGCAGTGGCGATGCGCGTGCTGCCGCCGCTGCTGTACGGCGCCGGTCACCCGTATGCGATTCCGTTCACCGGCAGCGGCAACGAAGCGGCGATCCAGTCGCTGACCCGCGAAGACCTGACCTCTTTCCACAAGCAGTGGGTACGTCCGGAAGGTGCCACCCTGATCGTGGTGGGCGACACCACCTTGAAGGACATCGTGCCGCTGCTGGAACGCAGCTTCGGTGACTGGAAGGGCGAGGGCGCCGCACCCAAGGTGCAGGCCCCGAACACTGTCGACCGTCCGCAGACGGCACGTGTGTTCCTGATCGACCAGCCGGGCGCGGTGCAGGCCAACCTGTTTGCCGGTGAGGTAGCGCCGTCGACGATGGACCCGGGCACCACCCGTTTCGACATCGCCAATGGCGTGCTGGGTGGCGACTTCACCTCGCGTCTGAACATGAACCTGCGTGAGGACAAGCATTGGTCCTACGGCGCGCGTTCGTCGGCCTCCAATGCCCTGGGCCAGCGCCCGTGGATGGCGGTAGCACCGGTGCAGATCGACAAGACCGGTGAGGCGATGAAGGAAATGAACGCCGAGATCAGCCAGTTCGCCAGCGGCCAGCGTCCGCCCACCGACGCCGAAGTCAGCCGCATCCGCAACATCCAGACGCTGAGCCTGCCCGGTGCCTACGAAACCGCATCGGCGGTGATGAGCACCATCGGCGGCATCGTGCGTTATGGCCGCCCGGACGACTACGTGTTCAAGCGCAAGGCCGAGATCGAAGCGATGACCCCGGCGCAGGTTGCCGAAGCGGCCAAGACCCTGGATCCGTCCAAGCTGACCTGGGTAGTGGTAGGCGACCTGAAGCAGACCGAAGCCCCGGTGCGCGCGCTGAAGCTGGGCGAAGTGACCGTGATCGACGCCGACGGCAAGCCGGTGGAGAAGAAGTAAGCGGTAGGGCGCAGCCCACCGCTTCCGCTTAAGCCCCTCTCCCGCATGCGGGGTAAGAGGGGCAGCTTGCGAACCATCGGTTCGCTGCCCATCGAACGCCCTGGCGCCAGCGCAAGGGCCGGGGCGCGGAGCGGGGGTTGGGGTGAGGGCAGTTTTTCGCTGGTAAAGCCTCTGCCGAGCATGGCTCGGCACTACGCCTTTGCCCCCTCCCTTTCGCGCAGCGAAGGGGAGGGCTGGGGAGGGGTAGTTTTGTCTTTAGCCCCTCTCCCGTTTACGGGGTAAGAGGGGCAGCTCGCGAACCATCGGTTCGCTGCCCATCGAACGCCCTTGCGCCAGCGCAAGGGCAGGGGCGCGGAGCGGGGGTTGGGGTGAGGGCAGTTTTTCGCTGGTAAAGCCCTTGCCGAGCATGGCTCGGCACTACGTTTTCGCCCCCTCCCTTTCGCGTAGCGAAGGGGAGGGTTGGGGAGGGGTGGTTTTTGCTGCCAAATCCCCCGCCAAACATGGCCCACCACCACCATTTGTGCCCATCCCAAACCTTGGGATCACCACCTGTTCATCCTTTCCCGGCACAATCCGTGCTGATCTTCACAAGGAATAGTCCATGCGCGTTCTGCTTCTGTCCGCCCTGATCGCCAGCACCGCCGCCTGCACCTGGGTGCCGATTGAATCCGGCGGCAAGGCCGTACGTGTACTGCCCGCCGGTCCGGTAGCCCCGGGCTGCGTGACCAAGGGCGAGATCGTGGTGTCGGTGAAGAACAAGGTCGGCTTCTACAACCGCAACCCGCTGCGCGTGCAGGAAGAACTGGAAACCCTGGCCCGCAACGAGGCCCCCAGTGCCGGGGCCAATGCCGTGCAGGCCAGCGGCCTGCCGGCCGACGGCAGCCAACGCTTTGCCGCCTTCCAGTGCCCGCCACGCTGAGGTTTCAGCCTGTCTTACGGTCCCGGCGGCTCCATACGCCGGGCCGCCGATTTGTAAAGATGCGGTAAAAAGGCGCAGGGGCTAGAATAGCGACCCCTTCGCCTGAGTCTTGGCGCTTTCTGATGCCTTTTAAAAACGTCTCGATCGCGGGACTGGCGCATATTGATGCGCCGCATACGCTGACCTCAAAGGAAATCAACGAGCGGCTCCAGCCCACGCTGGAACGCCTGGGCATTCGTGCCGACGTGCTTGGCGATATCGCCGGCATCCATGCGCGCCGCCTTTGGGACCAGGGTACTCAGGCCTCGGACGTCGCCACGCTGGCAGGCCGCAAGGCGCTGGAAGATGCCGGCATCACCGCCGATATGGTTGGCCTGTTGATCAACACCTCCGTCAGCCGTGATTACCTGGAGCCGTCCACCGCTTCGATCGTGTCCGGCAACCTGGGCATCGGCGAAGAGTGCGTCACCTTCGACATCGCCAACGCCTGCCTTGCCTTCATCAATGGCATGGACATGGCGGCGTTGATGTTGGAGCGCGGCGACATCGACTATGCCTTGATCGTCGACGGCGAAACCTCCAACCTGGTCTATGAAAAGACCCTGGAGCGCATGATGTCCCCGGACATCACCGCCCAGCAGATGCGTGACGAAGTCGCCGCGCTGACCACCGGTTCCGGTGCGGCAGCAATGGTGATGGCACGCTCGGAACTGGTGCCGGACGCGCCGCGTTACCGTGGCGGCGTGACCCGTGCAGCCAACCAGTGGAACAAGCTGTGCGTGGGCAACCTGGACCGCATGGTCACCGACACCCGCATGCTGCTGATCGAAGGCATCAAGCTGGCCACCAAGACCTTTGAAGCCACGCGCGTCGCGCTGGGCTGGGCGGTGGATGAGATCGACCAGTTCGTGATCCACCAGGTCAGCCAGCCGCATACCAATGCCTTCATCAAGGCCTTCGGCATCGACCCGAAGAAGGTGATGACCATCTTTGGTGAGCACGGCAACATCGGCCCGGCTTCGGTCCCGATCGTGCTGAGCAAGCTGCGTCAGCTGGGCAAGCTCAAGAAGGGCGACCGTGTCGCGCTGATGGGCATTGGTTCTGGCCTGAACTGCACGATGGCCGAGGTGGTCTGGTAAGTTCCGGCCTGGCCGCGAACTTTCAGATTGCATGCTTTTCCTTCTCCCGTTGCGGGAGAAGGTGCCCAAAAGGCGGAAGAGGGACGCGTGCGCAACACGCATGCGCCTGGGGTTGGAGCGCTTGTTCAAGCTCCTCCACTCCGGCCAACCCTCTCCCCAACCCCTCTCCCGACGGGCGAGGGGCTTAGCAGCCGCAGGTGCACCCCGATGAACAAACTCCCCGGTTACCCCAGCAAGACCCACCGTTTCGAAGTCCGTCCGGGTTTGTCGATGAACTACATCGATGAAGGCCCGCGCGATGGCGAAGTGGTGGTGATGTTGCACGGCAATCCGTCATGGAGCTATCTGTGGCGGCACCTGGTCAACGGCCTCAGCGACAAGTACCGCTGTATCGTGCCGGACCACATCGGCATGGGCCTGTCCGACAAGCCTGATGACAGCCGCTACGAGTACACGCTGCAGTCGCGCGTGGACGATCTGGATGCGCTGCTCAAGCACCTGGGCATCACCGGCCCGGTGACGCTGGCGGTACACGATTGGGGCGGCATGATCGGCTTCGGCTGGGCCTTGTCGCACCACGCGCAGGTCAAGCGCCTGGTCATCACCAATACCGCTTCGTTCCCGCTGCCGCCGGAAAAGCCGATGCCGTGGCAGATCGCCATGGGCCGGCACTGGAAGCCGGGCGAATGGTTCATCCGCACCTTCAATGCATTCTCGTCCGGCGCCTCGTGGCTGGGCGTGAGCCGGCGCATGCCGGCCGATGTGCGGCGCGCCTATGTGTCCCCGTACAACAACTGGGCCAACCGCATCTCCACCATCCGCTTCATGCAGGACATTCCGCTGTCGCCGGCCGACAAGGCCTGGTCGCTGCTGGAGCGTGCGGCGGCTGCTTTGCCGAGCTTCGCTGACCGCCCGGTGTACATCGCCTGGGGCCTGCGCGACATCTGCTTCGACCATCACTTCCTGGCCGGCTTCAAGAAGGCGCTGCCGCAGGCGGAAGTGACGGCGTTCGAAGACGCCAACCACTATGTGCTGGAAGACAAGCACGAAGTCATCGTGCCGGCAGTGCGCGACTTCCTGGAGCGCAACCCGCTGGGTTGAGGCTTTAGCTTCCTCCCATTGCCGAAGGCAAGGGGGTGAAGAAGGCCAGTTTGCGCGCCACTGGCGCGCGGCCTGATGAACGACCGAAGGCTGTGCCTTCGGGCCGGACGGGCTGGGAGGGGTGAGCTTTTGTGGCCTCTCTCATTCCACCAGCTTCGCGGCTCACGCCGCTCCTACAGACACTCGCAGGTGTGCGAAGCTCTGTGCTTCTTTGCACAGGGAGTGAAGGATGGATTTCGACAGTCTGGACCGTCAGCTGCGTGACAGTGCGCAAGACTTTGCGTTGAGCAACGAAGAGCGCTCGGCGCTACGCGAGCTCGGCGCGGAACTTTCGCCGGACCGCCTGCGTTTCCTGCGCAACCGCGCCTTCGACATCGCCCGCGAACAGATCGGCGCCGATCCCGCCGAAGCGCTGCCAATGCTGAAGTGGGTTGAGCAGGTGGTGCGCACCCTGGACGTCAACGCCGGCCCGGTCGAGACCCTGACCAGTACCTATTTCTCGCCCGGCGATGCCTGCATGCAGCGCCTGCGCGCCTTGTGCGCCGGGGCCAAAAAGACGATGGATATCTGTGTGTTCACCATCTCCGACGACCGTCTCAGCAGCGTCATTCTGGACGCGCACAAACGCGGCGTGGTGGTGCGTATCATCAGCGACAACGACAAGGTCTACGACGACGGCAACGACATCCGCCGCCTGCACGATGCGGATATCCCGGTGCGCGTGGACCATAGCGAATACCACATGCACCACAAGTTCGCGCTGTTCGACGGCAAGCTGCTGGCCAATGGCAGCTTCAACTGGACCCGCACCGCGACCGAGCACAACGATGAGAATCTGGTGGTCAGCAATGACCGCAACCTCGTGCGCAGCTTCGCGCAGCAGTTCGAGGTGCTGTGGGGGCGTTACAAGGCGCTTTGAGGCAGCGCTGCCGGCTGCTCCCGCCGGGATGGGAACAAGCCAGGCAGCCGAGCGGCTTACGCCGCAATCGGCGTATTCGGCGGTGAGGCCGGGCTGTTGCCGTTGTCGTCGGGATGATCGTCATCGTTGTCGGCATCGTCGCGCCAACGCCAATCGGCCAGGGTCAGTGCCGGCATGCCATGGGCAATACGGGCGCGGTCGCACTGCGAGCTGGCCTTGCCGTACTCCCACGACGCGTCCACTTCACGGCACACGCTGGGCCGGTTGGGGTGGATGGTGCAGCGCGAATACACGCCGATCTCCGAATCCAGCGCCACGCAGCGGATCGGGTCCGAATAGGTGCCCTGCATGCACAGCCGGTGCGGATCCAGTTGCTGGGTCAGCTGGTGGGGCACACCGCCTTCGGTGACTTCGTCCGATTCCATCCAATGGAAGGCAACGCGGTATTGGGTGCAGCAGGCGCCGCAGGTCAGGCAGGGATGGGGCATGGGAGACCGGCCTTGGCGGCAGGAATAGGACAAAAGGAAGGTGGGAAATTTTCCACGCTGCGGGCCGGCGCGCAAGATTTTTCTGCATTGGCGACAATAGGTAGATGAACGAAACCTGCAATATCGCCGCGCGCCTGCCCGAGCTGGCGCGTGAACGGCCCGACCAGATCGCCATCCGCTGCCCGGGCAAGCCCGCCGCCAATGGCATGGCCGCCTACGACGTGACCCTGGATTACCGCACGCTGGACGCCCGCAGCGACGCCATTGCCGCCGGTCTGGCGGCCAATGGCATCGGTCATGGCGTGCGTGCGGTGGTGATGGTGCGGCCGGGCCCGGAGTTCTTCCTGCTGATGTTTGCGCTGTTCAAGATCGGCGCGGTGCCGGTGCTGGTCGACCCCGGCATTGATAAGCGCGCGCTGAAGCAGTGCCTGGACGAAGCCCAGCCGCAGGCCTTCATCGGCATCCCCTTGGCGCAGTTCGCGCGGGTGCTGCTGGGCTGGGCCAAGTCGGCCAGGGTCAAGGTCACCGTTGGCCGGCGCTGGGGCTGGGGCGGTATCACCTTGGCGAAGGTCGAGGCCGACGGCGCGGGTGCGGGTAGCCAATTGGCTGCAACAGCCCCGGATGACACGGCCGCGATCCTGTTCACCAGCGGCTCCACCGGCGTGCCGAAGGGCGTGGTCTACCGCCACCGCCATTTCGTCGGCCAGGTCGAACTGCTGCGCAACGCTTTCGGCATGCAGCCCGGCGGCATCGACCTGCCAACCTTCCCGCCATTCGCCCTGTTCGATCCGGCGCTTGGGCTGACCTCGGTAATCCCGGACATGGACCCGACCCGGCCCGGCAGCGCTGATCCACGCAAGCTGCACGACGCCATTGCCCGCTTTGGCGTGACCCAGCTGTTTGGGTCGCCGGCACTGATGCGGGTGCTGGCCGAGCATGGCCAGCCGCTGCCGACGGTGACCCGCGCCACGTCGGCCGGTGCACCGGTTCCGCCGCAGATTGTCTCCAAGATCCGTTCGTTGATGCCGGCCGAGGGCCAGTTCTGGACCCCGTATGGCGCAACCGAATGCCTGCCGGTGGCAGTGATCGAAGGCCGCGAGCTGGTCGATACGCGGGAAGCGACCGAGGCCGGTGCTGGCACCTGCGTCGGCCGCGTGGTCGCACCGAACCAAGTGCGCATCATCGCCATCACCGATGCGCCGATTGCTGACTGGAGTGGTGCGCGCGAGCTACCTGCCGGAGAGGTGGGCGAGATCACCGTAGTCGGCCCAACCACGACCGACAGCTATTTCAACCGCCCGCAGGCAACGGCCGCCGCCAAGATCCGCGAACTGCTGGCCGATGGCAGCGAACGCATCGTGCATCGCATGGGCGACGTGGGTTGGTTCGACGAGCAAGGGCGGTTGTGGTTCTGCGGGCGCAAGACCCACCGCGTCGAGACGGCCGCCGGGCCGCTTTATACCGAACAGGTGGAGCCGGTGTTCAACACCGTTGCCGGGGTGCGCCGTACTGCGCTGGTCGGCGTGGGTGAGCCGGAGAATCAGCAGCCGGTGCTGTGCTATGAGCTGCTGCCGGATCAGCATTTCCAGCAGGTGGAAGCGCAATTGCGGGCGTTGGCATTGCAGCGTCCCGAGCTGGTTGGGATTGAACATTTCCTGCGACATCCGGGCTTCCCGGTGGATATCCGCCACAACGCCAAGATCGGGCGCGAGAAGCTGGCGGTATGGGCGCAGGCGCAGTTGGGCTGAAGCTGAGGGTTTGAAGCTGAAGGCTTGAAGGAGGAGCACCCCTCCCAACCCTCCCCTTCGCTGCGCGAAAGGGAGGGCTAAAGCCGGGCCGCTCGAAGGTTTCGCAGCGCTGCAGCTGTTGCCCCCTCCCTTGCGCCGAAGGCGGAGGGGAGGGTTGGGGAGGGGTAAAGCGCAGTGCTGTTTGAGCCGAACGACAGCACGCCCCCCGCCATTCCCTGACTGGCTTCCAGTAACTGCAATCGCAGGCTTTCCGTACCGAAGACGGAGAGCCGTAATGGACAAGCTGCGAAAACGCGCAAGAGCCCTGCGCAACACGCCCACCGATGCAGAAGACCGCCTGTGGCAGCAGCTGCGGCGGCGTCAATTGGCAGGCTTTCGCTTCCGTAGACAGATGCCCTTGGCTGGCTACATTGCCGACTTCGTTTGTCTGGAGGCGAATCTAGTTGTCGAGTTGGATGGCGGGCAGCATCTTGAGCAGGTTGCCTATGACCAGCGGCGGACCGAGGTGCTGCGGGGGTTGGGCTTCCGGGTGCTGCGCTATTGGAATGACGAGGTTCTGCAGCGGATGCCGGCTGTTCTGGAGGATGTTTTGCGGGCTTTGGCGCAGGGTGAAGAGCACCCCTCCCAACCCTCCCCTTCGCTGCGCGAAAGGGAGGGCTAAAGCCTGGCTGCTCCACGTCCTCGCGGTCCTGCAGCTGCTGCCCCCTCCCTTGCGCCGAAGGCGAAGGGGAGGGCCGGGGAGGGGTGCTTTGCTCCCTCCCTTTCGCGCAGCGAAGGGGAGGGTTGGGGAGGGGTGCTCTCGCTCCCTCCTTTGCGCGCAGCGAAGGGGAGGGCTGGGGAGGGGTAAGGCACCGCCCTGCCATCACTAGCAAACCACCTGCCGGCCAGTGCTGCGATACTGGGCGCTTGGGCTGCACGGGGATTGTGCGCCGCCTTCATCTGCTTCCGTTGCGCGGGTTGCGCGGCGGCGGCCCTGCAGCAGAGCGATCAAACAATGAAGATTCTGGTTACCGGTGGTGGTGGTTTTCTTGGTCAGGCCCTGTGCCGTGGCCTGGTCGAACGCGGCCATCAGGTGCTGAGCTTCAATCGTGGTCACTACCCGTCGCTGCAGGAGATCGGGGTTGGCCAGATCCGTGGTGATCTGGCCGATGCCAATGCCGTGCATCACGCTGCGGCAGGCGTGGATGCCATTTTCCACAATGCCGCCAAGGCCGGTGCCTGGGGCAGCTACGACAGCTACTTCCAGGCCAATGTGGTCGGCACCCGCAACGTGCTGGCGGCCTGCAAGGCGCATGGCATCGGGCGGCTGGTCTATACCTCCACGCCCAGCGTCACCCATCGTGCCACCCATCCGGTCGAAGGATTGGGCGCGGACCAGGTGCCTTACGGTGAGGACTTCCAGGCGCCGTATGCCGCCACCAAAACCATCGCCGAGCAGGAAGTGCTGGCCGCCAATGGCGCTGATCTGGCAACCATCGCTCTGCGCCCGCGTCTGATCTGGGGGCCGGGCGACAACCAGCTGGTGCCGCGGCTGGCAGAGCGCGCCCGCGCCGGCCGGCTGCGCTTTGTCGGTGATGGCAGCAACAAGGTCGATACCACGTTCATCGACAATGCCGCGCAGGCGCACTTCGATGCTTTCGATCATCTGGTGGTGGGCGCGGCATGTGCAGGCAAGGCCTACTTCATCTCCAACGGCGAGCCGCTGCCGATGCGCGAGCTGCTCAACCGGCTGCTTGCCGCCGTTGGCGCGCCGGCAGTGGAGAAATCGATCTCGTTCAAGACCGCCTACCGCATCGGCTCGGTCTGCGAAAAGTTGTGGCCGTTGCTGCGACTGTCCGGCGAACCGCCGATGACCCGCTTCCTCGCCGAGCAGCTGTGCACGCCGCATTGGTACTCGATGGAGCCGGCACGGCGCGACTTCGGCTATGTGCCCAGGGTTTCAATCGAGGAAGGGCTGCGGCGGCTGGCAGCGGCAAACTGAATATAGTGGGGTGATCGTCATGTGGTGCTCACGCACCCATCACTGCATCACTACTGGCGATTGCAGAGGATGGAACCCTGTTTCCAACCGAGGACCAGCCACATGCTGCATTACGCCGTCGTTTTCTTCGTCATCGCCATCATTGCTGCCGTACTAGGCTTCAGTGGCATTGCCGGTGCGGCCAGCAATATTGCATGGATCCTGTTCGTCGTATTCCTGATCCTTGCGGTGATCTCGCTGTTCCGCAAAAAAGGCTAGTCATACGCCAGGCTTGAAGTGAAACGGCCCGCATCCTCATCGAGGGTGCGGGCCGTTTCGTTTGGCGTTGCGCTTGCTCAGGCCGAGGCGCTGATCGAGCTGCGCAGATTTTTGTCGGCAGCGTGACGTTCCAGCGCCAGCTCGATCAGACGCGTGATCAACGCGGTATAGCCCAGTCCGCTTGCGCCCCACAGCTTGGGATACATGCTGATCTTGGTGAAGCCGGGCAGGGTGTTCAGTTCGTTGATGACGACCTCGCCGCTGGCGGTGAGGAATACGTCCACCCGCGCCATGCCGATGCAGTCCAGCGCCTGGTAGGCGCGCACCGCGATATCGCGGATGCGCTGCTGCGCCTGCGCACCGATATCGGCCGGGATCACCGTCTCCGCACCGCTGGCACTGATGTACTTGGTGTCGTAGGCGTAGAAATCGTCATGCACCACCACTTCGCCGCAGACGCTGGCTTCGGGCACGTCATTGCCGAGCACCGCGCACTCGATCTCGCGGCCGACAATCGCCGATTCCACCAGCACCTTGTGGTCGAACGACAAGGCCAACGCCATCGCGGTGGCGAATTCTTCGGCGTTGCGTACCTTGCTCACGCCCACCGAGGAGCCCTGGTTGGCCGGCTTGACGAACAGCGGCAGGCCCAGCGTCGCCACCAGCGCGTCGTAGTCGGCGCCTGCAGCGGTGACATGGTTGAAGCAGGCAAACGGTGCCACCGACAGGCCTGCATCACGCAGCAGGCGCTTGGCCATGTCCTTGTCCATCGCCGCCGCCGCACCAAGTACGCCGGGGCCGGCGAACGGCAGGTTGAGCGTGCGCAAGAGGCCTTGCAGGGTGCCGTCTTCGCCCAGTGTGCCGTGGACGATGGGGAACACCACGTCCAGCTGCGGTACGTCGCGGCCATCGGCGGCCAGCAACTGGCCACGTTCGGCGCCGGGCAGCACCGACAGCACCGGCCCGGAGGTATCCAGCGCGATGCGCTTGGGATCATCAGCATTGAGCAGGAAACCGGCGCTATCGCACAGATGCCACAGGCCCTGCTTGTCCACGCCAACAAGGCTGACGTCGAAACGCTCCTTGTCCAATGCATCGAGGATGTTCTTCGCCGACTGCAGCGAGACCTCGTGCTCGGCCGAACGACCGCCGAAGATGATGCCAACCCGGGTCTTGCCCATTGCCTGTGTGCTCCTGCCGCTGTGTTGAAGGGGTACGCATAGCATGAACTCAAAGACGGTAATGGGGAATCGCGGATCGGGCGGGTGAAGCCGCCGCGGCAGCAGCCAGCGATTGCCACAGCGTGGCGCTCTGTGCAGGGCATTGCTGACCGGCAAACGTGGCGGGCTACATGAACAAAGCCTGTGGCGGTGACGTAGCCCGGCCAAGCGCAGCGCCCCCGGGGCTGTTGGCCGATAGCCTGAAAGAACGGCATATTCCTGCTCCCGGGTGCGCTGCGCTTACCCGGGCTAAGGCGCCGGGTACGCTGAAACATCGTGCTTGTCAGGCTCCCAATCCCGGCCCTCCGGTAGAATGCCCGGCATGCCTGCATCCCCCCTCAAGATGATCAAGCCGCTGGCCGGCCGTGCGCTGGAAGTGGCCTTGAACCGCGCCCTGGCGCTGGACCCGGACACCCGTACCGCGTTGGCCGCACTCGATGGCCAGCGCATCGCCCTGACCCTGGAATCGCCATCGCTGGCGATGCAGATCGGGGTCGCCGGCGAGCGCCTGACCGTGGGCCCGGTGGACCCGTCGCTGGAACCGGACCTGGCGGTGCGCAGCACCCTGGGCGGGGTACTGGCGCAGCTGCCATTCCTGGCGAACGCGCGCCGCAGCAACAGCGCGCCGGCCGGGCGGGTAAAGGTATCCGGCGATGCCGAGCTGGCGCGCCGCCTGCAGCAGCTGGCCACCCGTTTTGATCCGGACTGGCAGCAACCTTTTGTCAAAGCCTTTGGCGAGATTCTCGGCGTGCAGATCGCACAGACCCTGCGCGCGGCCTTGTTGCAGGCCCGCCGCAGCGCCAAGGACCTGGCCGAGACCGCCGCCGAATACGTTACCGAGGAATCACGTGATGTCGTTGCCCGTGCCGAGCTGGACGCCTTCCATGACGATGTGGACGTGATCCGCGATGACGTCGAACGCATGGCCGCGCGCATCGCGCGCCTGCGTCAGCGCGCCGGAGGTGCCGCATGAAGCTGGTCCGCGCCATGTTCCGCGCCAGCCGCATTGGCCGGGTGATCCTGCGTTACCGCCTGGATGATCTGCTCGATGACACCCCGGTCGAACGTTGGCTGAGTGTTGCCAAGCCATTCGTGCCGCGCGCCAGTGCCGATATCGCCTCGCAGTCGCGTGGTGCGCGGCTGCGTCTGGCGCTGCAGGAGCTGGGCCCGATCTTCGTCAAGTTCGGGCAGATCCTGTCCACCCGCCGCGACCTGGTGCCGCCGGATGTCGCCGCCGAGCTGACCCTGCTGCAGGACCGGGTCAAGCCGTTCGACGGCGAACGCGCGCTGCAGATCGTCGAGCAGGCGCTGGGCCTGCCGATCACCGAAGCCTTCACCAGCTTCGACACCACGCCGCTGGCCTCGGCCTCGATCGCGCAGGTGCATGCGGCGACGTTGGAAGATGGCCGCCAGGTAGTCGTCAAGGTGCTGCGCCCGGATATCGAGAAGCAGATCGCCGGTGACATCGCCCTGCTCAAGTCGCTGGCTGCATTGGTCGAGCGCACCCATCCGCGCGCCGACAAGATCCGCCCGCGCGAAGTGGTGGCCGAGATCGAAACCACGCTGGCCGCCGAGCTGGACCTGCAGCGCGAAGGCGCCAACGCCAGCGTGCTGCGTCGCTTCTGGGAAAACTCCGACGATCTGTACGTACCGGAAGTGATCTGGAGCCACACCGCCGAACGCGCACTCACGCTGGAGCGGGTATGGGGCATTCCGTCCGACGACATCGTCGCCCTGGACAAGGCCGGCATCAACCGCAAGGCGTTGGCGGCCAAGGGCGTGCGCGTGTTCTACACGCAGGTATTCCGCGACAACTTCTTCCACGCCGATGCGCATGCCGGCAACATCTGGGTCGACATCGATCCGGCACGCCGCGACAACCCGCGCTTCATCGCGCTGGATTTCGGCATCATGGGCCAGCTGTCGGAAGAGGATCAGTTCTATCTGGCCGAAAACTTCATGGCCATCTTCAATCGCGATTACCGCCGCATCGCCGAACTGCATCTGCAGGCGCAGTGGATGCCGAATACGGTGCGTATCGATGAACTGGAAGCGGCCGTGCGTGCGGTCTGCGAACCGTACTTCACCCGCCCGCTGTCGCAGATATCGCTGGCCGAAGTGCTGATGAAGCTGTTCCGCACCGCCCAGCGCTACCAGCTGACCCTGCAGCCGCAGCTGATCCTGCTGCAGAAGACGCTGCTGAACATCGAAGGCGTGGGCCGCCAGCTCGACCCCAACCTGGATATCTGGGAAGTTGCCAAGCCCGTGCTGGAACGCATCCTGCGCGAACGCTACAGCCCGCGCCGCGCGCTGAAGGAGCTGCGCAAGCGCCTGCCGGAAATCATGACCCAAGCCCCGGACATGCCGGCGCTTCTGCACAGCTGGCTGCGCCAGCAGGTGGAAGGCAAGCATGAGCTGGCGATGCGTTCGCAGGACATCGTCAATCTGGACGGCACGCTGCAGCGCATGCAGCGGCGCATGGTGACCGCAGTCGCCGGTGCCGGTCTGATGGTGGTTTCGGCCTTGTTATACGGCCTGAAGGCTGGCGGCCCGCAGTTCGCGGCCATTCCGCTGTGGTCGTGGGTGACCGGTGTGGTGGGTGTGATCGCGGTGGCATCGGCGTGGTTGCGTCGATGAGTGATGTGATTGAAGAAGTGGCAGTGGCGCCGGTTGTGTTTGAACCGCTGCCGCTGTTGTACGAAGACCAGTGGTTGGCGGTGGTCAACAAGCCCGCCGGTTTGATGGTCCACGACAGCAAGCTGGCGCGTGGCGAGGATGATTTCCTGGCTGATCGTCTGCGCGAGCAATTGGGCAAGCCGATCTTCCTGATTCATCGTCTGGATCGTGCCACCAGCGGCTGCCTGCTATTGGCCTTCGATCGCGAAAGCGCCAGTGTGCTTGGCAAGACGTTGATGAGCGGCGAGGTGGAGAAGGATTACCTCGCGGTGTGTCGCGGCTGGCCGGCCGAGGACGCCTTCACCGTTGATCACGACCTGGATGGCGGCCCCGGCAAACCGGTCAAGAAGCAGGCCATCACCCACTTCCAGAAACTGCTGGAAGGCGAGCTGCCGATTCCCTCGGCGGGCTTCCCGACTTCGCGTTATGCGTTGTTGCGCTGCCAGCCGCAGACCGGGCGTTTCCGGCAGATCCGCAGGCACCTCAAGCACATGTTCCATCACATGATTGGCGACACCAGCCACGGTGATGGCCGGCACAACCGCACGTTCCGCATGCAGGGCGTACACCGCATGCTGCTGCACGCCGAGCGCCTGGCCTTCCCGCACCCGCAGGACGGCCGCCGCATCGAAGTACGCGCCCCGCTGGACCGCGAATTCCAGAAAGCAATGGACCTGTTCGGCTGGAAGCTGCCAGACCTGCTGTAACGCCGGGCAAGCGCGACCAACGTAGTGCCGAGCCATGCTCGGCAGGGCAGCCAGTGTAGTGCCGAGCCATGCTCGGCAGGGCATTCTCAGTGCAGCATCAGCATTTGTGGGAGCGGCGTAAGCCGCGAAGCTAATGGACCGGTAAATTGCGGGCATGCCGGTGATTCCAGCAATGTCGGCTTCGCGGCTTACGCCGCTCCCACAGGGGCCGGATGGGGTCGCTCGGCCAGGCCCGAGCCCCGCAAGGGGAGGGACAACCCCAGCGCCGCCAACGCGTGTTTATGATCGGC